>DMPJ01000369.1 GCA_003456035.1 Planktothrix sp. UBA8402 | reverse complement strand
GAATCAATGCCTATACTTTAGGATAATATCATAATTGACACATTAAATGCAAAAACAGCTTATATTAAAGTCTACCATGTCTTTTTCCCAGATCACAACCTATTTTTCCCATGCCCCCTTCAAAACCTTTAATTCGCATTTTAATTCAAGCGGATAGTACAAACCCAAAGGTATTAGATGGCTTAGAAGTTTGGTTACGTTTGGGTTTATTATCCGATGCACAAGTTCGCCAAATTGCTGAACAATATTTGAGTGAAGCTCTCCCCCAAAAAGTTGTAACTTCAGGGAAAACTAAAGTTTTAGAGACGGAAAAAATAGCTCAAAATCGGGTCGTTTCTAAACCTCCTCAACCTGCTTTTACATTTCCTACTATTATAACGGATTTAGTTGCATCCTTAAAAGCTGAGTTGAGTGTTCGTTGGCTATTATTTTTAGGCTTATTTTTAGTTATTGTTTCCTCTGGAGTTTTAGCCGCCAGTCAGTGGGAAAAATTCCCCGCCACCGGACAATATTTAATTTTATTTGCCTATACCTTTGCCTTTTGGGGGGTGAGTTTATGGGGAAGTAAACAGTCTGGTTTACGCGTAACCGCCCAAGCCTTAAAATTAGTAACATTACTATTAATTCCTCTGAATTTTTGGGCAATGGATGGCTTAAAGTTGTGGTTAAATCCCTTGGGGTTAGTCACAATTGCAATTGCCACCCTAGCCCTAACTGCCCTAACCGTAATTTTATCTCAAAATCAAGGACAATTACAACGCCGTTCTCTATTAAACCATTTAGGATTAAGTTATTTAAACTGGGGATGGCAAATTCCTGGTTTTCCCATAATTGCTGTTTATTTAGGGATAATTATTACCGGATTTTTAACCATTGCTAACCCTCCCCCTGCTTCCGCCTCTCCCCACCCCAGAATTGATTTTAAAATAGTTGTTATTTATCTTTTAACTATACTTTTCGGTCGAGCAATTTTTGTGGTTAATGTTGATATCAGTAAACTGGGATTAGCTTTAGGAATTTTTGCCGGATTTCTATATATTTCTTCTTCATTAATTTTACATCATTCTAGCTATTTTATTCTATTATTAGCCTGGTTAACTACTATTTTTACCCAACCCGCACAAGGATTTTTAGTTAGTGGAATTGGTGTCGGGATTTTTAGTCACCATTTATTAAAATATTGGCTACGGCGAGATTTAGCTGCGATATTTATTTTGGGGTTATCAATGGTGGCATTAGTTGGTCGTTTAATACCCCATGAATTAAGGCAAACTGCTATTAGCGTAGGGGTAGAAGCAACCAGTTCTCAGGATTCTCCTTGGGCGTTACTGAGTTTAACTTGGTTTCCCTATTTAATTTTTATGGTTATTTTAACTGATTGGATTTATCACCGTCCACAACGAAAAATAGCCCTATTTGGAGATCAACTTAGTTTAGGATTTGGTATATTTTTAACCAGTTTAGCTTTATCAAATCCGGCATTGCGATCGCTAAACCTATTAGCATCTACTATTATTTTAGCATTAGTTACCCGAAGTCGTCAACCCCTAAAACCCCCCTTAATTTTGGGGACTCATATTTTAGGTTTAGTCACCTTTGCTAATCTAGTTTACTGGCAATTTCCTAACTTAACCCTAGAACTTTGGGCGATAATTTTATTGGGATTAATGGTAGGTGAATTTTTATTATTTACAGTCAATAGTCCGGCGAATGTTCTCATCCGTAAAGATGCCTTAAACCTGGGAATAGTATTATCAGAACTCAGTTATATGTTATTCTTAACTAATTTTTATTTTAATAACCAAACACTAGAAATTGCTTGGTTAATTACACCTCTAGCCCTAACCTGTGTAGCCACACAAACCACAGAATCTCAACAAACAAAAGCCGTTAAATTTAGTATTTTCGCCTGTGGTTTAGTTCAGATTTTAACCCTACCCTATCCCCAAATTCGTCTATTAAGTTTAGGATTAACAACATTATTCATGGTTGTTAATACTCAAATTATTAAAACCCTATTTTCATCGGTTTTTACCGTCGGTTTAGGATTAGGATTTTTATTTCTATCAATTAAAGATTTGGTTACAGTAGAAGGGTGGTTCATGCTGTTAAGTTTAACCATCACAGGATTATGGATATTGCGTTTAATATTATCCCGTTATGGTTCAATTCAATCAAATATTATTAGACTTTATCAACAAGCATTTGATGGTTGGGCAATTGCTTTATTAGGATTTGAACTATCAATAATAACCTTTCATTCCTTTGGATTATATTTAGCTGAAATTCCAGGAAGTTTTAGTCTAATTTATACCCTAATTATTTTGATTACCGCCTTAATTTTTCGAGGATTGGATTTAGGAAACCAGCAAAAAACGGCTGGGTCTGGATTCTCACCTTGGATATTATATAGTTTAGCTTGGGCTGTAGAATTACTAATTATTGAAATCCTGATTTCTGGCAACCAATCTTTAGTTAGTTTAGCCGTTGCTAATATTATTTTAGGACTAACTACCCAACTATTTGGGGACTGGTGGCAACGACATTATCAACTTCAAAAATTGCCTAATCCTTGGCAAATTATTCCGATTTTTTATGGTATTCTAGGGATTATTTTTCGTGTTCAAACCTCCGCTAACTGGATGGGATTAATCTCTTTAGGATTTGCCTTAATTTTAATCGGTATTGGCAGAAGAAATATTCAAGCTAAACCTCTAATTTATTTAGGATTGATAGGGGTTTCTATTTCCAGCTATGAAATATTATTCTATCAAATTAATGCTCAACCTTTAACAGAACAATGGATTGCTTTTGCCACATTAGGAACCAGTTTAATGTATGGCTACCGCATTCTCAACCCCTGGTTAAACGTTTATTTACGGATTCCTGAAACTGAAATCAAAACTATCGCCCATTTGCATTGGTTTATTAGTAGTATATTATTAGGTTTAGCAATTTTAAGTCCAATTAACCCCCAACTTATATTAACAATTGGAACCAGCTTATTATTAATTCGTTATGCCCTATTCCAAGGTCGCCATAATCCCAACTTAGCCACAGCAGAAATCTGGGTTTATTTGGGTTTAATAGAAGCAACAGTTTTAACTATTTATCTGCAAAATTTACTGGATTTAAGCAACTTTTTGATTCCCTGGTCGGGGTCAATTCTATCAATTATATCCTGGTTTTTTTATATTCTCCCTTGGAATACTTGGGGATGGTCGGTTAAACCTTGGAAAAAAGTAGCGATTATTCTTCCATTAATAACCGTTATCGGTTCCCGTTTTCTATTGCAACCCGAACAACAGTCAACTTGGTATTTTTCAGCTACCATTGGCACTTTATTCTATATTGCCTTATCAAATTTTACCAAAAATATTCGCTTAAATTACCTAAGTTTAATTTTAATTAATTTCATCTTTTATGATGGGCTATTTTTAACCAATTATCAATGGGATGTGTTTATTTTTAGTTTTCCAATAGCTTTATCATTGCTCTATTTTTCCCAATTTGAACCCACTCTAAACTTACAAGAAAATCGGGGTTTACGTCATGGTTTGCGCGTCTTGGGGACGGGTATTTTATGTGGAACTTCCCTGATGAATTCCCAAGGAACAGGAATTCTTCCTGGAATTTTAAGTTTAATCACAATTTTTGTCGGATTAGGATTAAGAATTAGAGCTTTTCTCTATATTGGAACCGCAATATTTTTAATTAATATTGTGAATCAATTGATTATTCTCAATTCTATTTATTCCTTTATGAAATGGGTGATTTCCTTTATTTTAGGGGTGATTTTAATTGGAATTGCAGCTAATTTTGAAACCCGTAGAGAACAGTTAATCACCCTTTGGAATAACTGGATAACAGAATTAAAAACCTGG
>DMPJ01000460.1 GCA_003456035.1 Planktothrix sp. UBA8402 | reverse complement strand
TGTTCAACTTCCACAGATAAGGAGTTGGAAATTCTGCCCAGGAGTTCAAAAATTTCAGGATTCAAGTATCGCGGACAATACCCAACAAGATAATGATCTTTTGTGTTTAAAGTCAACGCCATCGGATCATGGGAGTTTTGAAATTCATGGGCTAACCATAACTTTTCCCCTGGTACAAAGCGATTAATTCGCTCAACTGCACAGGATGGCAAATATCGCAGTCCATGGCCGAAAAAATGAAGATGGTACTGCCCTTCTGTATCTGGCTCTGGAGAAGGAAAAACAGTGAGTGTATCTGTTTGTTTTTGTCCTCCACTGCGAGCTAAAAGAGCCATTGGATCATCTTCATGACTAGGAATATTTAGCCATTGAAGAAAACTTGAATAATCAGGACGTTTTTTCGGCATCAACCGATTAGAAAGCACAGAAAATAAATGGGTTGATGTATAAACTTCATCTAAACTGGGAAACGAAGATAAGGGTGCAAAACCAGATTTCTGTTTGGCTTCTAAAGCACCTTGTGTATAGAAAAATTGGTAATTTACGCCATCAAATGTTAATCGACCAATGGGAAACCAAGAGCGACTATTTGGATCTTGCCAAGCTAAAAATAATGTTTTCAAGATAGTAAATCCTCCAATTTAAGAATCTTATTTTGGTTAAATTCAAGAATTTTTTGTGCAAACTCAGATGTGATAGACGAGATGCGAGAGTTAGGAATGTAACTAAAAATTGTTAGTATATTTTCTTTGGAAATATTTCTAAGTTGTTTTAGCCATAGATATGATGCTTGAGGATAAAGATGAGCAACTCGCTGAAAAACATCAAAAGTTTTCAGTGGCTTTTTGNNTCATCAACGCTCCCATAAAATGCCGAAAAACATTTATTAGTATAGGCTTCCACTGAGCGTTTCTGCCTTTGAAAATCATCAAGGTCACGTCCTAGACTTGAGGCGTGGTCAAATGTTGGTGCTAGGTATAGGGTTTCTCCAAAATTAGGGACTATTGTTCTGATCAGTCCCCAGTTTTCATGATGACGATCACCGTTACCAATCCAAGCATCTAACAGAAGATAACCAACAAATACTTGGGTGGCAGTTTCGATACCATTTGGTTTTGTCCACCCTAGAGGAAGATTGATAGATTGGTCTGAGATGATATTAAGCACAATATCAATTGTATGTTGTGACACCCTGTAGGTTCCAGAAGTTGGATAGTTTGGGATAATAGGGGTAAGAAGCTCGTTACCATGAACGAGAGTTCCTCCGAATGGCAAAAAGCAGGGGGAAACTACACCCCGATTCCCTTCCCAAGTTGAAGCCAGTTCATAAATCGCGTGAGGTAGTCCCAAACGCAAGCCCAGTTCGGATGCAACTTTTTCTGCCCAATCTTCACCTGAGTTTTGTCGGGCTTGCTTATACAGGCAAAGCCCTAATTCTTGATGTTCAAACCAAAACTTAAATTTACTCCCCATCATTTCCTGACTGGAGAGTTCATAAGCGTTGCGTGTAATCTCAATAATGGGGAATTCAGTCATCAAACAAGAGTAAGGTTTTTTCTACTTAATAATCCCGATAATAATGGGTTTCTTGTTTATCCCCATTGGCGACCATTCCTAATACGGGAACCCCGGCGGTGTTAATTTCCCTCAAGGCTAAACTAAAGGCTTCTCGGTCGGTTTTTCCTAATCCTACAACCATCATTAATCCATCGGTATGAGGCGCTAATAAATTGGCGTCGGCTAACCCTAAAACTGGGGCGGTATCGTAGATAATTAAATCGAAGGATTCCTGCAATTGTTTCATTAATTCTTGCATAGGTTTTGAGGATAATAACCGAGTTGGATCGGGATAAAATTCTCCGGCGGTTAATACATATAAATTATCATCTTTTTTAACCTGTTTAATTATGGTTTTAAAGTCTAATTTTTGGGTTAAAATATTAGTTAAACCCAATTGATTAGTAACTTCTAATAAGGTATGAATTCGAGGACAACGTAAGTCGGCATCGACTAATAAAACCCGTTGACCCATAGCGGCAGCACCTTGGGCTAAATTCATCGCAATAGTTGATTTGCCATCGGCCGGAGTTGCGGAAGTAATCACACAAGAGCGAATAGAACCTTCAGAATTCAACAGACGTAAATTAGTATTTAAAGCTCGGAATGCCTCTTGGAATGGACTACAAGCGGGATAGGTGATATCAGAAATATCAATAGTTGGTGCAACTGAACCCGGAAGGATTAAGGCTTCATTACTAGCTGGAATTACTCCTAATAATGGTAAGGAAATACTATCGGTAACTTCGTGGGTTGTGCGATAAACGTTGTTAAATCGTTCTAGGATTTGAGCGGTAATTGCACCTAAAAATAATCCGACTAATCCTCCTAATGCTAGATTTAAAGGAAGATTAGGAGAAACGGTAATTAATTCTCCATTAATATTACTAGGAATCCGAGGAGGTGCAATTAATTCCCAAGGTTGGGGCTTGACTTTAGGAACGAATTGTAGTTGCATTTCTTGGGATTTATTGGTAAGTTCTGTGAGTTGGGTGTTAGTCGTTTTTAACTGTTGTTGTAAATCGTTATATTGACCAAAAACCCCGGGAAATACTTGGGAATATTGGTTGAATTCTTGATTGGCTTTTTCTAAAACTTCCTGTCTCACTTTCAACATTTCAATATTATTCGCCGTTAAAACTAATTGCTGAATTAGTCCCATTCTCACCGAATCTTGAAACCGGATAATATTAGGATCGACTTGATTTGTGTTTGATCCTAAGATATTTTTGGCTTCTTTTTCTAATAATGGTAATAGTTGCGATCTCTGATCTAATAAGGCTTGAATTTGCGGCGCTGTCCCTTTAAAACGGGCAGATTCAATCGCTATTTTTGTTTCTAATTCTAATAACTCTTGAAGTAACCCTTGATATT
Source organism: Planktothrix sp. UBA8402 (assembly GCA_003456035.1). Classification (GTDB taxonomy): domain Bacteria; phylum Cyanobacteriota; class Cyanobacteriia; order Cyanobacteriales; family Microcoleaceae; genus Planktothrix. The sequence goes on along the minus strand of DMPJ01000460.1, from coordinate 374 downwards.
GGGGAGATTGACTTAAGGCGGATGCTAATAACGCTTGTTCGGGTTTTAATCCTAACTGTTTTTGTAAAGCTTGATATTGGGATTCTTGTTGCAGAAGTTGAGCTTGGGTTTCTAACTTTTGGGATTGTAATTGACTATTTTGTTGGGCTAAATATTGAGTTTGCAGTTGCGGATCAATAAAATTATATTGTTGTTGTAATTTCTCAATTCCTTGTTTAATTGGGGGTAGTTTTTTCTCTAAAATGGCAATTTGTTCCTGAATTAATTTTAATTGTTGTTCTCGTTCTTGACCTTGTACATCTTCAGGAAGACTATATTTTAAGTAACCTTCAGCTATTTTTTCTAATACAAATTGGACTTTTTGAGGTTCAGCC
>DMPJ01000206.1:2547-6496 GCA_003456035.1 Planktothrix sp. UBA8402 | reverse complement strand
CTCTGCAATCTTCAGTGTTTCTGATATCTTTTTCAACCCTTGATTTTGGTTGCGTAAAGTTTAATCATTACTTGAATAAATTAAATAATTATGAGTAGAGCAGTCTTTTAATCTAAAGATTGCTCTTGTTTTGTTATTTTGACACTCTCAGAGTCTTGAAGACACACTCGTTTCCACACTCCCATCCTGTTCTTCTGAGCAATTTCCCGAATTGTTTCTAAGAATACAAACTCAAAAGACATTAGTTGCAACGATGGCTTGGATCTAATCGGTGAACGGCTGTNNGATAATAGTTGATATAGGTTCTTTTTCCTAATTTTAGCTGAGTTAAGATGGATTAAGGTTTCGGTGAAATGGTGAGTATCTGCTGCATCAGTAAGCTAGGAGAGGAATAACAATGGAATGGCAAGAATTGAATGGGTATGTTTGGCTTCAACCCCAAACTTGTCTTGACTCCCACGGGGGTCTGATTCTCAAAGAACAATTAGCTCATATTCCCATAGAACCGCAAAAAGTTTGGGTGATGAATATGGCGTCTGTAGATTTTATGGATAGTTCGGGTTTAGGAGCAGTCGTTACCGCAGTTAAATTCGCTCAAAGTAAAGGATGCCGTTTGGTAATGTGCAGACCGTCTGCGACAGTCAGGCTTGTTTTTGAAATTACCCAACTTGATCGAGTGTTTGAAATTATCGAAAATATTGAGGAGATTTTATCTATTTCAGGAGAATTATTGTCCGCTTAGTTGAATATTAAATCTATTTTTGATGGGCAGTTAATGAATCGTTGGCTGTTCATTTTTTATGATTATTTAATTTTAGGGCAGTTGGCACTGATATCTTTACAAGTTTTCAGCCTAATTTAACCACAAAGACACAAAGAAGTTCTAAATACTAACTTGCTGATTGCTATATAAATAAATAAAAACTCTATACCAATTGACTTATATAATGGGATAATGAGGACACAACATATTGATTACGTCCTTGAGCTTTGGCTTGATATAGTCCTTGATCGGCGATATCTATTAATTGTTTGGAAGTCATTTTTACCGAAGGAATAACTGTGCCAATTCCCAAGCTACAAGTCATATAATAACCTACGGATGAACCCGAGTGAATAATCTGCAATTTTTCAATCTGTTTTTGAATATTTTGGGCGATTAAAATAGCTTCATTTACACCTGTTTTTGGTAGAATAATTGCAAATTCTTCCCCACCATACCTGGCGACGAGATCTGTCGGATATCTCATGGCTTTACAAATTGCCTGGGCTACTTCTCGCAAGGCGCGATCGCCTGCTAAATGTCCATAGGTATCGTTATAGGGTTTAAAGAAGTCTAAATCACACATAATCACTGATAAAGAAGCTTTTTCTTGAGATAATTGATCCCATTGACTATTTAGATATTCGTCAAAATAACGACGGTTGGCAATTTCGGTTAAACTATCAGAAGTTGCCAAATATTTTAATTCCTGATTGACAATTTCTAACTGATGATAAAGTTCTGATTGTTGAATTGCGATCGCCAGTTGTGCTGCCAAAGAGACTAATAATTCCTGTTCCCAAACCTGCCATTGTCGGGGACTAGAACATTGATGAGCGATTAATAACCCCCACATATTTTGTCCCTGCCAAATTGGAGTTACTAAATAAGCTTGAATTTGAAGTTTAACCAATAGTTTATGATGACAAAAACTTAAATTATTAGTATAAATATCAGCAACGGATTTAACTTGATCATTTTTTCCTAATCTAAAACTTTCCTGGATACAACAATCTGTATATCTATTACCCAACATAGAGAAACAGCCATCTTCAAGGGATTCTGTTAATACTTCTCCTTCTTGATGGCTATGAAAGCGGAAAATGATCACCCGTTCATTCTGTAGAGCCTGACGGACTTCTGTAACCGTAGTATTGAGAATTTGACTTAATTCTAGGGACTCGTGTATGCGTTGGGTGAGTCGGGCAGTTAGTCGTTCCCGTTCCGCTTGCTGTTTGAGTTGTCGTTCAATCTCTAAGTGCTCGCTAATATCGCGTGCTAAAGTATGAATTAATTGTTGTCCCCCGACTTGAATTAACCCCAGACGGACTTCTACCGGAAACGTGGTTTGATCTTGGCGACGGTAAATTCTTTGTAGTGTGATGGGTTCACCCTGGACTAAACTTTGGAAAAATGTTTGAGGAATCGGATCGACTTCTATCTGTTGAATTGATAAACTTAAAAGTTCCTTTCTGGTATAGCCTAAACTCTGACAGGCAAATTCATTCACATCCAAAATCCGGCCATTAAAATCATGTAACAGAAACCCATCCGCAGCCTGTTCGACTAACGACCGAAAACGATCTTCACTTTGGACAAGGGCGATTTCGGTTTGCTGTAACCGTTGGGAAGCCAATCGCAAATCCAACTGTTCCATCACCAATTCCCCCAAAGATTGCAGAGTTTGGACTTCTAATTCACTTAATTGATGGGGGTGATGATCCATTACACAAAGGGTTCCTAAGCGTTGTCCATCGGACGTACACAGAGGAGCCGCCGCATAAAACCGCAAGCCAAACTCTCCCGCAACTAAGGGATGATCACACCATTGGGGATCGATTAATGTGTCGCTGATACAGTAAACGCCCCGATTATACATGGCAAAACCGCAGAAGCTCCCTTCTCGATCCACTTGAGGATTATCAAGTCCCAGACGGGATTTAAACCAAATCCGACCATGATCAACTAAACTGACCAAGGAAATCGGAACTCCTAGCAACCGAGAGGCTAAAAGCGTAATCCGGTCAAATGCTGCTTCAGAAGCCGTATCTAGGATTTTGTAACGATACAGCGCTTCTAATCGTTGATTTTCCTTCAAACTGGAAGATAGATACATACCTTGAGGTAGCCTAGAAAAACTATCAATTATGTTTGGTTCGGATTAGCACAGAAGATCATCTTGAATTTGGATTCAATTGATATAAGTGGTTTAGGAGCCTGGAAATCCAAGAACTTGATGGCGATGCAATTCTAAAGATATGTATAGCACATTTTTTATCTGGAATATTTGCAAAATACGATACTTTAGAAAAGTATAAAATTCGGTGATCGGGTTTGGTGCATTATAACACTTTTAATAGAAGGTTTGGGGTTGATTTTACGGTCTATTGAGAAAAGAAGATCAATTTAACCCTCAGATTTAGTACCGATCAACTCTCAACTCTCAACTGTTAAACTAATAACTGATACAGACTGGCCATAGCACGTCTCTACAATGATGAACCGTAATTTTCTCAATTTAATAGGGCTGATTTTAATAACAATTTTTATCGTTTCAATTAGTCAAATTCCCACTATTGCAACCGACGATAAAATTCCATTTCAACCTCACCCCTTACCAAAAAGTTTAGAAAATTGGCAAGATTCCAATAATCAAGGTGATTATTTCGATCAAATTGAAGCCCCTAATTTTGGTCATTTGGTCTTTTCTAACTTTCCGATCAAAGTTTATATTGAAAATCCCGTTTCCGATCAAAATTGGAAACAAATTGTTACCTCTGCTATTTTAAAATGGGATAAATATTTAAAATTAAATATAGTTGAAGAACCCCAAGATGCCGATATTAAAATTATTAGAAAAAATCCCCCCTTAGACCCGCAGAAAAAACGCGCCAGTTCCGCAGAAACCCGTTACCAAGTTTCAGTTAAATATACCCCCCAAGGGTTTCCCTATTTATCCCATCGCTTTACAATTTGGTTGAGTCCCACCCAAACCGGAAAATATATTCAAGCCGCCGTCCTACATGAATTTGGTNNGGTCATAGTCCTGAACCAACAGACGTCATGTATTTTTCCCAAGTTCGAGAACCCCCGCCCATTTCTATTAGAGATATTAATACTTTAAAACGGATTTATCAGCAACCGACCCGTTTAGGATGGCCTGTATTATAGTGGGGAATTACGAAT
>DMPJ01000206.1:0-2532 GCA_003456035.1 Planktothrix sp. UBA8402 | reverse complement strand
ACGAATTACGAATTACGAATGGGTAATAGGTAATGGGAGGGAAAGAATTCACAGTCAGGTTTGCTGGATTAGTCTTGATTAAACACCACCAAGCGCGACTACTAAATTTGACATAATTTAATATTTCTTAATAGTTGATGCAACTATAAGCCCAAAAATCAAAAAAGCTGTTTACAACAGAAGAAATGGAATAAAAAACATAAACTTCTGTTATAGTATGGTAATAATCGGTAATAAATTTATGAAGCTAGACATTTTTGAATATCTGTATAATCAAGGTGAACGTAGTGAATTGTTTTTAATCAATCACTTTTAACCATCCGTTATTTAAACGATTAATAATTTCACTAATTTGTTGGCATTCTTTCAACCCTAAAATTTGATCAGAAAAAATTAAAGCTATTAACCCGTTTTGGTCAGCGCGAGTAATTTGACCTGTGGCGTAAATTTTGCTGATGATATGCTGCATATCAGTAGTTCCCGATAATACCTTGTTCATGCTTCCATCTCAAAGGTCAATGTTTAATCTATACAAGCGTGTTGACTCAGCATCAGGATGATTTATCATTGGTATTATTTGAGATGGGTTAAAAATTAAAACAGTTAAGCATTAAAGGATAAACATTCTAGCTGAATTAATTTAATTAGGGGTCAACGGTGGGAACGTAAGTAGCTAATCCTCTAAATTTAAGTCCTAAAATAATATCATTCCATTCAGAACCCAAATAGTTTCCTGTCTTAGTAATAGCGTTAATAAAGTAAAATCCATCTAAATCCATCACTTCTTCTGCCCAATTAATAATATCAAAAAAGCCAATTTTATTAGACTCTATTACAGCTTTATTATGGTTTTCATCGGGTAATACATAGAGATGATCACCTGATTTCTCAACAATGGTTACACCACTAGCTTTACGAATTTTTAGTGGGGAAGCGGGCTGTAACGGGTTATATCCTTGAATAATTTTCATTTCGTTAACCTCTACTCTAGTTTGATGATTATATCGAATGTTTGGAAGTAGGATACGATTGATCTTGATATGATCAGTATCTCTATTAATATGGACTCTAACAGGGGAAATTGTTCCAGTTTTTTCCCCGTCCTCAAAATCTTCCCTACCTATACAGGAAAGACGGAATCTAATTATGTAACGGATGTGACAGTTGAGCAAGTGGTTTGACCATAATTGTTATTTTTTGTAAAATTTCCGGTTTCTGATTCTCCTGGCTCAAATAAAAAAACCCCTCTCACCGGATAAAGAAGGGATAGGGGAATATTCAAGCCCTAAAGGGTTTTAGCATCTTCGCGCCGAAGCCCCACGTCTGACACGGGTTCGGCAGCGGTCGTTGAATTGCGGTTAGGGGCTATGATTGTTTAAGGATTGATTATCATTAAAAAAGAGGTGATTAAAAGTGCTGAAGGCAGTAAAGGTTAGACTATACCCAACGCCAGAACAGGAATTAGCATTGGCTAAGTCCTTTGGTTGTGCAAGGTGGTATTGGAACTTTGCCCTTAATGCCTGTATTGGACACTATCAAGAAACAGGAAAAAGCCTAAAACTAGCAACATACAAGGGGATGCTCCCTCAACTCAAGAAAGAGTATCCTTGGCTAAAAGAGGATTGCTACTCATCGGTTCTCCAATGTGTAGCTATCAATCTAAATAAAGCCTATCAGAATTTTTTTGAAGGGCGGGCTAAATTTCCTAAGTTCAAATCCAAACATCACAAGCAATCCATCCAATATCCCCAGAGTGTTACCGTTGTTAATCAAACTCTAAAGGTTCCTAAGATTGGTGAAATCCCAGCAATATTTCACCGGGAAATCACAGGAACAATTAAAACAGTAACAATTTCTAAAACTCCGACTAACAAATATTTTGCTTCCATTTTGTGTGAAGTAGAAGCAACTGAGTTAAAGGAATTAGGGGATAAAATTATTGGGATTGATCTAGGATTAAAGGATTTTGCGATTGTTCATGATGGAGAAAGTGTAACTAAATATTCCAATCCGAAACATTTAAAGCGTCACCAAAAAAATCTAGCTCGAAAACAGAAAAAACTCTCTCGAAAAACTCAAGGAAGTAAGTCGAGAGCGGAATCCAAAAAAAATGTAGCTAAGGTTCATGAAAGAATAGCCAATTCCCGCCAAGATTTCTTGCATAAACTCTCAAGAAAATTGGTGAACGAAAGTCAAGTTATTGTCGTTGAAAATCTCAACGTCAAGGGTATGGTTAAGAACCGGAAGCTATCAAAAGCTATATCCGATGTAGGCTGGGGAATGTTTGTCAATTTTCTGGAATACAAACTTAAAGAAAAAAGCGGTCAACTTTTAGAAATAGGTCGCTTCTTCCCCAGTTCCAAAACTTGTTCCTACTGTGGTTATCTTGTTGATGAGTTACCTCTGGATATCAGAGAATGGGATTGCCCAAATTGCAATACTCATCATGACCGTGATATTAACGCTGCACTTAATATCAGGAATGAGGGAATCAGGATATTAAATCAGGGCGGAGGGAACCCCGTCTTTGCC
>DMPJ01000354.1:5623-6648 GCA_003456035.1 Planktothrix sp. UBA8402 | reverse complement strand
ATTGATCAAATTATTCCTGAATGGCCGATTAAATAAAACTGATTTAATTTAAAATGCGATCCTATGTTAAAATAATATCAGTAACTATGCACATTATCAGTTATCGAAAATTGCGTGAATATATCAAAAATCATGGAGATTGTTNNTTTAGATAACTGGTTTAAAGTTGTAAGTAAAGCTAAATGGTCAAACCTAATTGACGTACAATCAGTTTTTCCCAAAGCTGAAGCTGTAGGTAGTTTTACGGTTTTTAACATTAAAGGCAACCAATACCGTTTAATTGTTAGTATAGATTATCAAAAACAGTTAATCTATATTAAATATATTCTAACTCATGCTGAATATGATAAGGAGAATTGGAAAAATGACCGTTACTTTTAATTCCGAAAAATACAAAGAATTATTATCCAATTATCAACCTAAAATCATTAGAAATGAAGACGAAAATGAAAAATATTTAGCTGTTGTGGAAGAATTAATGCACCGTTGCAATCGGACTCCAGAAGAAGATGAGTTATATGAACTTTTGATTACATTAATCGAAAAATTTGAACNNGCGAAACTACTATTTCCTCTGATTCGATGCTACGATTTTTAATAGAACAGAGGGGTTTAAAACCTGAAGAATTAGTGAATTTAATAGGAAGCGAACAAAAAGCTAATGAATTGATTAATGGTAAAAATTCAATTAGCAAAGAACAAGCAATCATCTTAGCTAAATTTTTTCATGTTGATCAAAGTCTGTTTATTAATTAATAACTGAATTTAAAACCGATTTAAACTTTTTTATCTCCTATAATTATCTAAAAAGTTGCGAAAGTTTTTCTCTAAATCTATGGAAAGTAAATATTTAAAAAATCTCTAGCTGTTAAAATAGGGATATTTTCATAGTTTTCTAAGGTTAATAAATCCCGATCTCCTGTAATAATAGAATCTGCTTGAGCCGCGATCGCAGTTGCTAAAATAATCCCATCATTCGGATCTCTTAATTCAGGAAAAGAGCGTTCGGAAATAGGATAAATTTC
>DMPJ01000354.1:0-5594 GCA_003456035.1 Planktothrix sp. UBA8402 | reverse complement strand
TGAGATAGTGTTTTATTCAACTCTGCTAAAATCTGCTCAGATGCACAAATGATAATTTGTTGATTCTTTGCCAATTTTAACAACCGGGCAGGAACACCACCCCACAGCCAACCGGATACAAAAACATTGGTATCTATAACAACTTTCATGATTGTGATTTTCTTTCTAAATTCATTTGATGTCTAACTTCTTTGACAATTGCACAAATTTCTTCCATTGTTAACTCATCAGGATCAGGTGTTGCGACTTCTAATCGCCGTTCCCATTTATCCCAATCAAATCCGGGTTTAACTTTTTTAAAAAGTAAGCCTTCTTCCGTAATTGCTACTTTATATTGATCCCCTGGCGTCAGTTGGGTTTGTAATTCTGCGGGAATTTCTAAGTTTCCCTCGGCGTTTACAGTAACAGTTAGGGTGACAGTTGTTTCCATATTGCTGACTTCCTAATTTTTCTAATTCTATTTTAGCTTAATTTTTACTGGGGTAACAGGTATTTTNNTTAATTCTTCTGGTGTTGGTAATTGTTTCTGACAAAATTTATAGGCAGAATAGGCTAAAGTTACCACTCCCGTAATAATTGCCGATTCATCAACTTCAAACTTAGGATGATGTAAGGGATAATTATGTTTATTTTTGTGTCCGACTCCCAACCTAAACATCATTCCGGGTGCATAATCTAAATAGACAGAAAAATCCTCTGCACCTAAAGAGGGTTCGGGTAAATTTAAAATTGCCTGAGTTCCAAATGCCTCTCTAANNTCTAACACTTTCTTCGACAATTTGAGTTAACATCGGATCATTTTGAACTGAGGGAACACCCCGACGATAATTTAACTCATAATTTGCCCCGTACATTTGGCAGATATTAGCAACAATTTGTTCTATCCAACCGGGTAAATCTTCGTAGGTTTCAGGATGAAGCGATCGCACAGTTCCTAATAGTTTAACCTGATCCGCAATAATATTAGGTGCGCGTCCGCCCATAATTTGACCAATGGATAAAACCACAGGTCTTAAAGGGTTTTGAGTGCGACTAATCGCCTGTTGTAACATGGTAATTACCTGCGCCGCGATCCAAATCGCATCCTTCGCTTCATGAGGTCGCGCCCCGTGACCCGACTCTCCGATAATAGTTAATTCCAAATCATCCGCCGCCGCCGTTAACGCACCCGGTCGCAGTCCCACACATCCGGCGGGAATACTGGGGAATACATGAACCCCCAAAATCGCTGCCACGTCCTCCATGACGTTATCCTGCACCATCCAGGTTGCCCCTTTAGCAATTTCCTCCGCAGGTTGGAAAAGAAACCTCACTTTTCCAGGAAATTTCTCGTCCAAATGAGATAACACCATCGCTGTTCCTAGCCCCAAGGTGGTGTGCAAGTCGTGTCCGCAAGCGTGCATAACCCCCATCTGTCGAGAAGCATATTCCAACCCGGTTAATTCGGTCATGGGTAAAGCGTCCATATCCGTCCGAATAGCGAACCAACGGGAGGCGGTGGTGTTTCCCTTGAATTCTCCCACGACTCCGGTTGTCCCCACGCCCTCTTGTACCTTAATCCCACAGGAGGACAACACCCCGGCTACATAAGCTGAGGTTTGATATTCTTGACCACTGAGTTCAGGGTGTGCATGAATATGACGACGAATCTCAATTAACCGAGGTGCTAAAGTTTTAGCAATATCTTTAATTCTTTCCAGCATAGATGGGGAATTTTGGGTCATAATCTGATGAAATTATTAATAATTAGACTAAGGTAGATTCTTTATTATAGGGTAAAAAATAGGGAATAGGGAATAGGCAATGGGCAATAGTGAAGATATAGAATCTTGAATAAATGAAGTTCCCACTGGAAACTAGAATGATTATTGATCTTATTAGAAAAATCGAAAAATCAATCACCATTGGTTATTGGTTATTGCCCATTCCCTAATTGCCCATTATCTCTTTATCTTTGCCTAAATAACTAACAATTTGCTAAAATTATTCCTTGACGGGGAGGAAGATAGACTACTAATTCTGTGGTGTCATTTTCTTGTTTCCAACTGAATTTCCCTGCTCCATAAATTAACTGATTAGGAAGAGTCTTTAAATCAGTAACCGTAACATTAATTTCGGCTGATTCTGTTCCCGAATTCACCATCACAATTAATTCCTCATTCTCTAAACATCGAGCAAATCCATAAACCATTCCCTCAGCATATAATATATTGTAAGAACCTGTTCTTAAAGCTGGATATTGGTGACGAATAGAAATCAGTTTTTTGTGATATGCTAAAACATCTTGATCCCAAGAATCTGGCATCGGGAAACTACGGCGAGAGTCAGGATCAAGGTGTCCTTCCAACCCGACTTCATCCCCATAATAAATACTAGGCGCGCCCGGAAAAGTAAATAACAATAATGTTGCTAATTCAACACTAGCTTGATCTCCTCCCGCCACACTAATTAATCGGGCGGTATCGTGACTATCGAGTAAATTCAATTGAGTTAGTTGAATTTCCCAAGGATATAACGCTAATAAATCTTGTATTTTTTGCCCATATTCTTTAGCAGATATAGGTGGATAGGGAAAATAGGAAGGGCTTTCGACTAATTCCATTTTAACGCGATCGCCTGCAATAAACGCAATAGTCGGAGCCGTAAATAAATAATTCATTACCCCATCAAATTGGGTTCCATCTAACCATTCTCTCGAATCTTCCCACACTTCTCCGACAATATAAGCCTCGGGATTAACAGCCTTAACTCGCGCTCTAAATTCCTGCCAAAAACCCGGAGTTTTGACTTCAAAAGGCACATCTAAACGCCAACCATCAATCCCAAAATCGATCCAATATTCAGCAATTTCCATGATATATTCCCTAACATCAGGGTGATCATGATTAAACTGCGGTAACGCCCGATTTCCTGCCCAACCAACATAATTAGCAGGTTGACTACCATCATAAGCAGATAACGGCCAGCCTTCAATTTTAAACCAATCTAACCAAGGAGAATGGGGGCCATTTTCTAAAATATCATGGAACTGAAAAAAGCCCCGACTAGCATGGTTAAATACCCCATCTAAAACAATTTTAATCTGGCGTTGATGGGCTGCATCTAATAACTCTTGAAAGGCAGTATTTCCTCCCAGTATGGGGTCTATTTGATAATAATCATGGGTATGGTAACGATGATTACAAGCCGATTGAAAAATAGGAGTAAAATAAATAGCATTAATTCCTAAATCCTGTAAATAATCTAATTGTTCAATCACGCCCCATAAATTGCCCCCTTTATATCCTTGTAAACTCGGTGGCAAATCCCATGGTTCCCAGCGATCAGATTTTAACAAGGTTTTGCGCGGAATTGCGGCTTGAGCAAAGCGATCGGGAAAAATTTGATAAAATACCGCGTGTTTGACCCAATCAGGAGTTTGTATTAACATAGATAAATTTTAGAATCCATCAACAATATTATAGAATCTATCAGCACTTAATATATTCTGGAATTATGATATTGAGTCTCAGACTGTCATTGATCATTCAGAAGGATAATCATGCTTGGCTAATTATTAAGTTTTCCTAAGAATTTATTGTCAATTTATTTGTTTGTGCCAGACTGGAAGCGAATTAAATTTACACCCAGAGGAATGAATGACCCCAATAGTAACGTACCACCCATTGTTTACGCAGAAGCCTCAGTTAATTCACAAGGAGGGGTTTCCCTATTCCGATCTTCAGAACTAATTACCAGCGAGAATATTACTCAATTTTATTCTCATCCTCAACAGGTCAATTTAGCAATTCAACGTCTAAAAGCAGAAGGCTTTGAAGTTTTAGAAACCGGACGAGTCACTCTCAGTATTGCAGGTTCTGCCGAACTATACGAGCGTGTTTTCAACACAAAAATTATTGCTAAAGACAAACCTGTTATTAAAGGGGGAGGATTAGAAAGTATAGGCACATTTTTAGATACTCCTGATACTGATATTATCGGTTTTGTTGATACATCTTCAAGTGATTTATCTAATTTAATTGAAGGAATTGCTTTAAGTGAACCCGTTTATTATACCGATGTCGGTTTGCCTTCAGGACATCCCCCGGATACTTCCTATTGGCATTTAATTCCCCAGGATATTACCCAAAAACTGAATGCAGTTACGGCTCATCAACAAGGAATTAAAGGGCAAGGTATCAACGTTGTCATGGTAGATTCAGGATGGTATCGTCATCCTTTTTTTACCCAGAACAGATATCGGGGTAAAGTTATTTTAGCAGCCGGATGTATTAATCCCGAAGTCGATGAAAGTGGGCATGGAACCGGAGAATCTGCCAATATATTTTCTATTGCTCCTGAAGTCAATTTTACGATGCTAAAATGGAACTTCAAAAATTCCATTGCTGCCTTTAAAAAAGCGGTTTTCTTGCGTCCTGATATTGTTTCTTGTAGTTGGGGAAGTAGCAAACAATATCTGCCTTTATCTGCCTATAATATTGCCTTAACTGCCAATATTGCCGATGCAGTTTATCAGGGAATTATTGTTGTTTTTTCCGCCGGAAATGGGCATTGGGGATTTCCTTCGCAACACCCTGATGTGATTGCGGCTGGGGGCGTTTATTTGGATTCTGATGGTAAATTAGAAGCCAGTAATTATGCTAGTGGTTTTAGCAGTAATATCTATTCTGGGCGGATTGTTCCTGATATTTGTGGGTTAGTTGGAAAGAAACCTAGAGCGGCTTATATTCTTTTACCTGTTCCCCCTGGAAGCACTTTAGATGCAGCCTTTGGTTTACCTGGCTTGAAACATCCTGATGCGGATGAAACCCCTTCAGGAGATGGCTGGGCAGCCTTTAGNNAGCGCCCCAACTAGCGGGAATTTGTGCTTTAATGAAGCAAGTTAATCCGCAATTATCTCCCCAACAAGCCAAAGAAATTCTGCAACAAACTGCCATTGATGTAATTGAAGGAAATTGCAATTCTGCCACCGGAGGACATTCGGCTAAACCCGGATTTGATTGGGCAACGGGAAGCGGTTTAGTGAATGCGTTTAAAGCGGTACAAAGGGCGCAAAAATTAGCAAAAGGAGAAACAAATAAACTTAGCCAAAATTCTCAGCGTCCCCATACCAAACCAGTTTCAAAACATAAAAACATTAAACAAATGGAGGGATTTATGAATTTTTCAGTTGATATTCAGTCTAACGAGCCCCTGGCTCAAAAGTTAAACAAATTAGATATTAAGTGGCAACTCGATCAAAAACTGCAAAAAATTCTGAATAAAGCCCGGAAGAATGATCCCGATATCCCCTATCTGGAAATCGATCAAATCAGCTTTACCTTACGATCTTCACAAACTAATGTTGTTGCTGCACTGAAACAAGAAATTGAACAAGTGAAAAATGATATGAAAAATGTAGACAGAATCAAAATTCCCCTCTCGGCTTTAGTCGCGGCTGAAAGTCTATTAAAGATCGGTCAAGCCGATGATTTTGTGATTGATTTTCTAACAGAAGCATTAGAAAAAGCCGATAGTCCAATGGCCAAATCTCGTGCAATTAAAGCGTTAGGGGAACTGAGTTCTTGTGGTTGTGGTTCAAAATCTAGTAATCC
>DMPJ01000493.1:8252-8538 GCA_003456035.1 Planktothrix sp. UBA8402 | reverse complement strand
AAATTTACCTCCCTTTACCAAGGGGAGGGCTAGGGTGGGGTTCTTGAATATTAATATAAAATTATATTTTGATTAGGGAAAACTGGATTTATGGAACGTTCAAAAATTATTGCTTATATTACGGGTGGGATTTCAATTATTTTGGCGTTGGCTTATTTATTAATTGTCTCTTTATTGGATTTTCGAGGTGAAATGTTACCCGCACCTGTAAGTCAAATTCCATCGACTGTATTGGTTAAAAATATAGTAGAAAATTTGAGTGTCAACCTTTAACTGTTAACCCTGA
>DMPJ01000493.1:356-8177 GCA_003456035.1 Planktothrix sp. UBA8402 | reverse complement strand
CTTTGGTTGGGTGCGTAAGTCCTGCTTCAGCAGGAATAGTAATTCTTTGGAGATAACTCTCTGATCTAAATCGCGCTTATTTGGTGATTTATCTTACAATAAATTAATTTAATTTTAAAGCACTCACGGGGACATCATCCCAAGATTCAACGCTTCTTAGCACCGCAACCCAACCTTCTTGTTTTTGGGTTTCGGTTAGGTTTCTTTGGAAGGATTCATGACAGTCTTGAGCTTGCTTTTCATCGGAACAAGCAATACAAGAGTAGACTATTCCCATCGGGTCAAGTTGTTCATTTACCCAAATGATCATTGTAGATTTTCTCCTCACCTAATATCAGTAAATTGATTTCATTTTATATTAAATTGGGAATAATTTTTCTATTGATTTTTTCCATATTGTGTTAATGATTCTCCCGTTAAACGACAAATCCGCCAGTCGGGTAAAATTTTAGCTCCGATTTTTTGATAAAAATTAATCGCGGGTTGATTCCAGTCTAAAACTGACCATTCTAAACGTCCATAGTCTCTGGATACTGCTAATTCTGCTAGATAAGTAATTAACGCTTTCCCAATACCTTGACGACGATATTCAGGGAGGACAAATAAATCTTCTAAATAAATTCCTGGTTGGGTTAGAAAGGTAGAATAGTTATGAAAAAATAGAGCAAAACCCACGGCTTTTCCTTCGATTTCAGCTAAGATAGCTTCCGCATAGCTGGGAGATCCAAATAAATGTTGTTTTAATGTTTCCGCATTTCCCGTTACTTCATGGGATAATTTTTCATATTCGGCTAAGGCTTGAATTAACTGAAATAAAACCGAAATATCCTCAATAGTTGCGGGTCGTAAAATTGCGGGTTTAGACATATAAATGTTGCAGGTTTGACAATGACAAGAGAACGATTCTCTTGCTCATTATTATACAACAATTTTAATCAATGATCAATTGATTATCTAATCCAACCTTTTAAGCGTTCAGCAACATTAGGACGGCGTAATTTTCGCATGGCTCGGGCTTGAATTTGTCGAACTCGTTCCCGGGATAAATTATAGACTCCACTGACTTCTTCTAAGGTGTAAGGAATTCCTGTAACTAATCCAAACCGCAGGGCTAAAACGTCTTTTTCTCGTTCAGTTAAAACTGTTCCTAAAACCTCTAATAAATCCTGGCGCATCATCATTTCATTCATTTGAGCTTCAGGGGTTTGGGTTTCTTGATCTTCTAAAATATCCATTAATTCTGAAGTTTCTTCAGAACCAATCCGATGATTTAAAGATAGGGATTTGCGATGAACTTGTTCTAGTAAAATTACTTGATCATGGGTAATTCCCATCGCCTCTGCTAGTTCGGTTTGGGTTGGTTTTCGATGTAGCGATCGCTTTAAATCCAAATAGCTTAACTTCATTTTATTTAACTGTTCAACAATATGAACAGGTAAGCGAATTGTCCGCCCTTGATTCGCAATTGTGCGGGTAATTCCTTGACGAATCCACCAATAGGCGTAGGTTGAGAATTTATATCCTTTATCGGGATCAAATTTTTCCGTAGCGCGGTTAAGTCCTAATGCTCCTTCTTGAATTAAATCTAAAAATGGAACTCCTCGATTAATATAACGTTTAGCAATGGATACTACTAATCGTAAATTAGAACTAATCATCCGGTTTTTCGCCGCAGTTCCTAATTGTAAAAGACGCTTGAGTTCGGTTTCGGTAACTCCTACTAAAGTTGCGAGTTCTGCGGGAGTTGGTAAACGTTCTAATTCGACTGTTAGTTGGGTTTGTAGTTCTTCGATTTTAACTAAACTTTGAATATGACGAGCGAGTTCTATTTCTTCATTTGGTTTGAGTAAAGGATAACGCGCCATGCGTTTAAATAGTGCGGCGATCGCGTCATCTCCGGCTACAGTAGTTTCTATAATCGGAAAAAGTGTGGCATTCTGTGGATTCATGGTGATTGTATCCTCCAGGTTAAGATTCGTCATGACAGAATGGTTTTGACGATCTAGAATTTGAACAGTTAGCTTTTAGTTTTCCCTATCGTTAAAATCTTCAGTCCGATTAGAAGACAAGGAAATACGATCTATCACTACTTGGTACTGATTCCATTATAGAAGACTTGATCAACTACGCACATCCGCCTATCTGGTATGGGTTTAATCATCAACCCCCTGATTTACTCGTTCATATTTCTTAATGTTGCCACCGCCGAGGGAGAAATTCGACTGAGGTAACGGAAAATCCAATATTTCATAATTGTATCTAAAATCACGGGAAAAGTGGCAATAAACAAAAAGATAAAGCTACGATTAGGTGCAATTCCCAGGTGATTAGATAATCCCTCTAATAGAACTTCCCAACCATGAGGAGAGTGAAAACCGACAAAGACATCCGTGAGTAAAATAATAATAAATGCTTTAGCACTATCACTCAAATCATACATGACAGTATCGAGCAAGGATTTTAAGGCGGCAAACCCTTGGGGGTTGAAAACAATTACTAAAGCAAAGGCAATTAATCCCACGAAATCTGCAAAAATATTACTAATGGCTTCACTGCTTCTGTGATCAAAATCTCTGGCAATTTCTTCGGCTTTTTCCGCCATTTTCTTTTCAATTTCTTCGGCTTCTATGACGGGAGTTTTGTATAGTAAACTGCTCATTTGCATTTCTTCTTGATATGATTTTAACTCGTGAAGGGCTTCTTCTTTCATTTCTGAGTTGAGAAATAAAGCCACTTCATGGGTTTGTCGATAATGTTCTACTAGGGGAATAAAGACAAAACTTTTAGATAGTTGTTGTGATAAAAGGGGAACTAAAATCAGCATCAAGAGAAAGTTAATCGCCGATTTGGTTTTTTTCCGCGATACTCGATAGCTATTCATTAACCGTTCTTCAGAGCTATCATCTAATTCGGTTTGAATTTTTTGAAAAGTGCGTCCAATTGAACGGGGTAAAGCACCACTTTTTTTTCCTTTAAACATTTCTCCAGAAGCTTGAACTTCTACAAAGTCGAGGGGGGATAAATTCGATTGGTCAACAGATTTTCCGTTGTTCATTCTGTTGACAGATGTAAACCGAGAGTCATCAGAAGACAAAGGAGAACCGGAAGAATCATATTGATATTTATCAACAACTTCATCAATAAATTTTAATTTTTCAATAAATTCTATGTTTCCAGAATTGTCTAAACTCCGTGTCAGTTTAAATTCACTCAGTTTAAATTTAATTGTGTTTAAATGCTTGTCAACATCCTTAATAAAGCATTCTAAAACACTAGCAGTATATTGGGGTGCATCTTCGGAAACTTTTTTGCCTCCAAAATGCTGATCTTCTATGGTTTTTATCGCTAAAGCAGCTTGATAGGCTTGTTCTAATGCTCGTTGTGGAGTTTTATGAAACCATTGATTACTGGATTTAAACACATTCGAGAATCGAATGCCTAAACTTCCTTTCTGAATTTTGATAATAGAATTACTCATCTGGATGGTGTTAGCTAAAACAGCACAATAATAGGACTTTAACTGGGGTTTATTATTGCCAAGAGGTCAGGGACGGGAAAGGGTTCTTGTTCAAGAGGAACAAACTGATTTTGATTAACATCATACGCTAAGATTCGTCCCGTTTCAATTTCATAAACCCAAGCATGAAGATGGAGTTTTCCCGCGTGTAACCTAGACCTAACAACTGGATAGGTTTCTAGGTTGGCAATCTGATTTAAAACATTAGTTTGGGTGGCAATACTTAACAATTCTTCGCCCGAATATTCTTGATAATTCTCTCGAATAATCCGGCGAATTGATTCTCCATAAACTTTTAACCAATCATAGACTAATGGCATTTCATCAGATAAACTTTGGAGTTTAAGCAATCCTTTAATACTACCACAAAGGGAATGCCCACAGATGACAATTTCTTTAATATTCAAGGCTTGAACTGCATATTCAATTCCGGCTCCTTCACTGCTGTTTAGAGTTCCGTAGGGAGGAATAATATTGCCCAAATTACGAATAATAAAGATTTCTCCTGGTTCAGTCTGAGTTAGCAAGTTGGGAGCAATCCTAGAGTCACAACAAGTGATAAATAAAATCTCCGGGGTTTGACCGTGAGATAGGCGTTCAAATAGGTCTTGGTTGGCTTTGAAATAATTCTGTTGAAAATCATTCAAACCACTAATAATCCGTTTTATGGGCATAAATATGTCCTCAATTACTAACTGATCAAGATCCGGTCGACTGCTAACTGATAACTGATCTCAATATATCCTGTTTCAAAATTCCTTTAGTTTATCACCGATTTCGCCTCACTGAACAAACAAACACCAGAGGAGTACAGCTTATAACTTTTTCAAGGTTGTTGCTCTTTTGGCAATTCCAATCAAATTCCTAGGGGAATTATCACGATTAACCGTGATTCGAGAAATCCGATATTTATTAGTATAGCGATTAATCCGCGTCATATTCCCGTCATAAATATATCCGGTTAAATAATAGGGAGATAGAGCTTTTTCCACTCGGCGGTTAACTTGTCCAAAAGGATAAGCAAAATGAGCCGCCACCAATTTATTTTTATCTAAATCTTTTGTACAGGTTCTCAGATCAAGTTTAGCTTGTTCGAGTTCAAATTTTAAATCTTTTCTTTTGATTAGGGTTAATTGTTTATGGGTTTGACTATGGGATTGAATATCATAATATCCGCGTTTATAACCATCGCGTAGTTCGGCACAACTAACATGGGGTAAAAAGTCTTTTAACTTGACTCCCATTAATCCAGGATTCACAAACAGAACGATTTTAATTTTTTTGTTATATTTTTTTTCTAAGTCTTTTAAAATGGGTAAAACATTCTCATGCACGCCATAATAACCATCATCAAAGGTGATCATTACAGGTTTTTGTCCAATTTTTTCTGGGGGAATGGGCTGGGATTTTTCAATAAAATAGATAAATAAATCTTGAGTTGTTAAAAACCAATAGTTGTTTTTAGCTAAATAATTAATAAAAGTATAGAAATCTTGTTTAAAATAATCATTCTCAAATTGGGATCGATTTTCGGGACTTTGATTAATATTGGCTTCGTTGATAATATCGTGTAATCCAAAAATTGGAATTCTGATCCTAGGATTTCTGTAAGTTACTCCCAGGGCGGGAACACTTAACAAAATCACACAAAATAGGCTAATTAGAAAACTAAGCAAAATCCGATTTTTTTTTGCCATTTATGTTGTATAATAGGGATATGGGAACCACAAAGATACGAAGACACAAAGAAAGACAGAAGAATTATTTTAGGATTAACTGAATCCGATTTCTGTCCCCTTTCCCGCATGAACTAAGGCTAATTTTTCATAGCGTTTGGCGTGTTCAATTAAATCGGCGGCGGCTTCTGGGGAAACATTGCGTAAATGTTGGGCGGGAACACCGACAACTAAGGAAAACGGAGGGACATCTTTAGTAACAACTGCACCCGCCCCAATTATACTTCCGGTTCCCACCCGTACCCCATCTAAGATTACCGCTCCAATTCCAATTAAACTGCCGCGTTCGATATGGGCTCCGTGAATTACCGCCCGATGACCAACGGTAACATAATCTTCTAAAAGGGTAACTTTTCCGGGATCACCGTGTAGGATAGCACCATCCTGAATATTAGTTTTGGCGCCAATCACAATTCGTTCCACATCCCCCCTAACTACCGCCCCATACCAAATACTCGCCCCGGCACCGATTTCGACAAAACCCATCACGACTGCATTGGGGGCGACAAAGGCAGCCTGGGAGATATCGACATCGGGCCAATAGGGTTGATAATTCTGTAGAGATTGATCAGACATTGGTGTTAGATTCCATAAACCAGAATTTACAAGAAAGGTTAAAATTCCTATAGCCATCATACAAGCCCTGGTCTCAAACCATTTGATAATGAATTATGCCTTGCAGTACCCAATTTTTGGCCCGGAAATTAATTGTCCCCATTGCCGTCAGTCTATTCCCGCCCTGACGCTGACGGATACCTATTTGTGTTCCCGTCATGGGGCTTTTGAATCTGACCCGAATACGGGGGATTTGGTTCACTTGCAATCTGGCCGTAATTGGCGACTATGGGAGGGAGAGTGGTATCGACAACATACCCATCCCGATGGGATTAGGTTTGAAATTCATGAAGCGTTATTCCGACTCTACACCCAAGGCTATCGGGCTACCCGTGTAATTATTGCTAAACGCTATCAGGATTTAATTAGTAATTATTTGGAAGGGGGCAACCCCTGGCGCAATAATGCAACGGAGGGGACGGAACCAAAATTGTATGGTTTGGTTGTGGAATTTAGCCCCGACGCTGAGGATGAACCCCGTTGGGCTGTGATTAATTTTGATTTGGAAAAAGAACCGGGCGCTCCTGTACGTTATCCCTATTTTAAGTTATTTGAGTAGGGGGAAATTTTATGCACCATGTCTCAATTCGCACGGCCAATATTCATCGCGCGATCGCATTTTATCAAATTCTGGGATTTACGGTTTGTGAACGCTTTACAACCGGATACACTTTGGCTTGTTGGATGGAAGGTTTAAACGGACGAATCGAATTAATTGAAATTCCCCAACCTCAACCCGCCCCCGATGCTTTTGGGGATGAACATTATGTTGGTTATTATCATATTTCTTTTGATTTAACTAATCAGGTTTCTGATTTAATTAGTTGGTTAAATGATCTTAAAAATCAGTTTAACACTGCCGTTATAGAACAGCCTAATTTATTTCAACCCTTAAATATTTTATTAGAACCTATACAACAAATGATCGGAGATCGGGTTTATGAAGTCATGTTTATTGCCGATACAGACGGTTTACCCTTGGAATTTATCCGAATTTTGTAGGAAAGATTATTGCTATGAAGTATTTGATCGGCAGTCCCCACCCTCAGCGAAGCGGGGTGGTTAATTGACACTCTCAGGTCTAAAGANNTAACTTCAACCTAGATACTTGCTCGACCAGACTTTCATCAAGAGGAGTAGAGGTTTCTAGTCCAAAGCGCGTTACTTCGGGGATGCCCTCCCCTAGCTTGTTTACCAAGGATCAGAATATTAATGGCAGCATTTGTATCTCTATGTAACTCACATCCACAATTACAAACATGGGTGCGGGTTGATAGAGATTTTTTCACTATTACCCCACAATTAGAACATTTCTGTGAAGTGTAATGGGGTGCAACCGGAATTGCTAATTTATCGAATTTAGCCGCAAAATATTCTATCCATTGCCGAAACAAATACCAACTTGCGTCGCTAATTGATTTAGCTAAACAATGGTTTTTGACTAGATTTCTCACACTTAAATCTTCATAGACCACTAAGTCGTTAGACTTGCTTATGTTACGCGCAATTCTCTTGGCGTGTTCAATCCGTTGTCTACTTACTTTTAAATGTTTTCTACTGTAAACTTTCCTAGCTTTCCATCTCCCCGATGAACCTTTAACTTTCTTATAGATTTGTTTCTGAGATTGCTTGATTGATTGTTCAGCTTTTCTCAGAAATTTAGGATTAACTTCTTGATATCCATTTGAGTCTGTGTAAAACGACTCAATACCTACATCAAGTCCTATTTCCTTTCCGGTTTTAGGTTGAATATCGGTGACATTAATATTCAGACAAAACTGTGCGTAATATCCATCGGCACGACGAATTAAACGCACCCGTTTTATGTCTTTAACATTGTAGGTTTGGATATCCCATTTACCCAATAATTTGAGTTTACCAATCCCGTTTTTATCGGTTAAGGTAATTGGTCTTTTTGTTGGGTGTAATTTCCATCCCGATGTTTTATATTCA
>DMPJ01000493.1:0-260 GCA_003456035.1 Planktothrix sp. UBA8402 | reverse complement strand
TGTCCTTAAAACGACTAATGGCAGACCATCCTCGCTCGGCGGCGGATTGGACTGCCATTGAATTTAGGTTGGCAACAAAGGAGAATTGATTTCTGAGAGTTGTAGAATATTTGTTGAGTGCAAATCTATCAATTTTGAATTGTATTGAATTATCCATCCAATATCGAATCGCTTTATTGCGAATGAATTGGGTGGTGCGAATTGCTTCGTCAATCGCTTTGTATTGATTGGGTTTGCCTTTACACTTGTATTCCAGAACT
>DMPJ01000202.1:4609-4804 GCA_003456035.1 Planktothrix sp. UBA8402 | reverse complement strand
TCTAATTCGGTCGCAGAGGTTTGTAACCGTGCCCAATAGCTTTCCAGATCCGGTAATTTACATTTGACTCGACGAGTCTCGGCAGATCTGGCAATCTGATTAGGGCTGGCGATATCGGGATCTAAGCCGATGGTTTGGCTTAACAATCTGGCGATTTTATCTAATACCATAGAGCAGGGAACAGGGAACAGGGAA
>DMPJ01000202.1:0-4575 GCA_003456035.1 Planktothrix sp. UBA8402 | reverse complement strand
TTTGAACTTAGCAATTTCTTTTCGCAATCCATTTGCTGCCTCGTCAAGCCGTTCTACAGCGCTGTTTGTCTCTCGTAAAGAGTCTACTGTCTGCTGAGATGCTTGACTGAGTTGCCCCATGGCTTCACTAATCTGTTGCGCTCCCTGGGATTGTTCCTCAATGCTCTGGCTCACGCGCTCAAAGCGGGGAGTTAAGCCTTGCACCTGTTCAATCACCTGAGTAACGCGATCGCTAATTTTGCTCACATCCGCAACGCTATCAACCACTGATTTACTGAATTTATCCATTTCCATCACACCGGAAGAAACGGCCGATTGCATCTCTTTAATCATCTGGGCAATTTCTAAGGTGGCGACGGCGGTTTGATCGGCCAATCGGCGAATTTCCCGTGCAACTACGGCAAACCCGGCTCCATATTCCCCGGCTTTTTCGGCTTCGATCGCCGCATTCAGCGAAAGCAGGTTTGTCTGGTCAGCCACTTTATTAATCGTAGTCACCACGCTATTAATATTGTTTGCCTTTTCATTCATCACCNNCCCGAAAGTTCGCGCATGACGGTTTCCATGCGATTCAGGTCATTATGACTGGCTCCGGCGGAGGTGGCTGTGGACTGTGCCATCTGTGTCACCTGCTCCATGACTCTGACCAGTTCTTTAGAGGTCGCGGCAATCTGCTGGGAGGTGGCGCTGACTTCATTGGTGGAAGCCAGTTGTTCAACAACGGTGGCTTCTAATTCTTTCCCGGCGGCGGCAATTTGAGTTGAAGATGTGCTGATCTGAACTCCCGACTTTTGCATCTGGAGAATCAGGGAATTAAGCTTTTTGGACATATAGTGAAACGCGGCCATCAACTTGCCCACTTCGGTAGTATCGTTGCTGATCTCAATGTTTTGTTGTAAATCTCCCTCAGCAATCTGCTCTGCGGCTTTCACGACCCTGGGTAGATCTCGTCGGATCGGTAATGCAATCAAAAAGGCTGCCGTTAGGGTGGCCGCGATCGTGATCAGGGTTCCTAAAATGATTAGCAAAGTCTGAAACTGCTTGGCTTTTTGGGCTTGGAGTAAATTATCATTTAGTTTAGCTTCAAGAATTGTCTGCGCCCGATCGCTGGCTTCAGCGAGTCTGGCAATCCGAGGAATTAAAATTTGTTGTTTGGCTTCGTTCAGCTTATCGGCATCTACAAGGGGATAAACACCTGCTGCCACGCTATCAAATTCATCACCAATCTGGATCATGGCGTTTACGGCTTCTCGCACCTGGGGATCAGCAATCTTTGCCAATTCCTCCTTGTTCGCCAGCATACTATCTCTGGCTTTATCATAAGTCCCCCGATAGTAAGGATCTTTAGGATAAAGAGCATATCCTCGGATACTGGCGATAATCCTGGCGACATCGTAAGCATAGGCATCGGTGTTGCCGATGTTATCACCGACTTCCTTGGAGTCCGACTGCAATTTGACTAAGTGTTCTGTGCCGGAAAACAGCATCGAGCCGAGGATAATTAGAAACAAAATCGGAACGGAGAAGCCCAGGATCAGGCGGCTAGTAATATTGTTAAACATGGTATTAGGAATTACGAATTACGAATGAATTGGAAATTGAGCTTTACTGGACAATCGTTATTTTTTTCTATTGCCTATTGCCTATTGCCTATTGCCCATTTAATTAAGTGTTTTCACCCATCAGCAAGTAAGCGTGTTGTTCATCACTGAAAAGCTTCTCAAGCTGAATACATTGAATAATTCGTTTTTCATCGATGATTGTGCCACTTAAGTAGGGTGCTTCCTCAACTCGAATACTCGAATCTTTAATGTCTGTATTTGATATATTCAGAGTTTCCGTCACCCGCTCGGCCATCAGACCTAAATATTGTGGTTCTCCTTTCTGATTAGGATATTTAACAATAATAATCCGGGTACTGAGGTGCGATCGCCCTGGAGTTCCTTGAATTAATTGGCTTATGTCAATGACGGGGAGAATTACTCCTCGGTAATTAAATAAACCTGCCACATATTCGGGTACATGGTGTACTTTCCTGAAACTAACTCGCGGAATTACCTCAACAATATAGGAACTACTAATCGCAAACAGGTCTTTTCCAGCGTAGAAAAGTAGAATTAGCATTTGTAATAAATATTTTAGTTTATAGAATCGGTATGGGTTGTTTAAAGCCTTAGTCCTAATCCAAAAGTATAGCATATCAACAACTGGAACTAATAAAATATTGCGTAATCTTTTCGGCATTAGCATTTTTATTTAACCCACGATTGCTGCGTGAGCAATGACAACAATATTAAGAACAACAAATGAACCGGACAGGATTGGAACAGCAAAACGTCGCATTAAATCCCGTGACAATTGTTCCTGTTCTGATTCGCTTAAAAATCGTGTATAAACTAGCAGACTGGCTGTGATGAAAATGTAAATAATTGCCATGATGTGAATGAAATCAATCAGGGTGACGGAATTGCTACTTCCTAACTCGGATGTTGCTGTTTGCATATTAAGTAAAACGGCAAACAAAGTCCCGACAAAAATACCCATTCGATCCCCAAAATCTTCATCCAGCAGCAATGTAATGATTGACAATGCTACCGCCGCATAAACGCCCAAAGAAAGTTTAAAGAAACTAACTTTACTCTCGCGGTTAATGGTGACAGAAATCACGACCCGCGAACGGTAACTTATATCCTTTGGGATTGATGGATTACCAAAGCTGGTTTGATAAGGAAAATTAACTTGAGAAATCTTAAAATCTGTAATTTTCCAACCCGCCAAATTCATATCTTTCTGATAGCTTGACCCCGCAAAATCCGGGGTATGAACA
Source organism: Planktothrix sp. UBA8402 (assembly GCA_003456035.1). Lineage (GTDB taxonomy): Bacteria > Cyanobacteriota > Cyanobacteriia > Cyanobacteriales > Microcoleaceae > Planktothrix. Next base: position 1,748 of record DMPJ01000202.1, on the reverse strand, counting down.
AAACTAGATGCGTCTAACTGGGTTTCCTCCAGTATAATTTGCAAGACATGGCGATCAAATGGATAATTATTTGTGTCCCAGTTGTAATAGAGAGTTGTGCCAATTTCCTGTCCAGACCAGAAGACATTTTTGCTAGATCCAAATAGATCGGACAGATTTTCATTGCGGGAAAACCTGTCGTAATTTTTGCTAACTTCCTTACTATCTAAAACCTTCAGGGTTTCTAAAGGTTTCATCTTCTCAAAAGGACACACACTCCAGATCCAGAAATTAGCAGCAAATGAGTTCTCTGCGGGATCAAAATCTCGTAACGATGTCAAATAAACTCCAATTTGACAGGTTTTTGGTGGGGTCAAAGGCTCCGCACGAACGGGCAAAATTTGATATATCCAGCAACTCAAACTAACGGTCAGTAAGCAACCGATTAAATATAGTTTATTGACCACTGCTCTGACAGCAGGATGCTGAAGTTTAGAAATATTTTTCTTCAACCCTCAACTCCTTTATTCATCAGAATTAGAGCCACGGCAAGTCCACCTCATTTGACGACAAACTCCCTACAATTTAAGTCTTTGACAGACTTGCTCTTGCCAATAAAACACCGATTTGGACACAAATCATTCCCACCACAGCACTCCCGAAAAAATAAGGGAACAGCGTCTGGATATCTCCCTTGGCTAAGAAACCATTGGCTTCTAAACCGTAGGTAGAAAAGGTTGTATAGGCTCCGCAGAAACCCGTTGTCGTCATCAGTCGGAATTCCGGGGAGATCAACCGAATATTCTCGATCGCTAGGGTCAAAATATAAGCAATCAATAAACAGCCGGTGACGTTAATAAAAAATGTGCCATAAAAGCCAAAATCTTTGCCAAAAATTGCTTTGGCGGCTTCAGTGAAATAGAAACGACTCAATGCACCAAAAATCGCCCCGATTGCCACAGCCAGGGAATAACGTCCTTTCAAAAATTCCATTGTGTTTTGCCTAAAATATTGATTATTTGCGGTTTTTTGTCAGCTAAATTTCAACCTGTTTATTAGGTTGGGGGGACAACAGCATTGGCGATCGCAACACCTATCATGACTGCTCCTAGCCCTAAAATTGCACTCCCAGCCCAATAAAAAGCTGTGAGAAAGGTTTCTTTATTCCGCCATAGGGTTAGAGTATCAAAACCATAGGTTGAAAATGTGGTATAAGAACCTAAAAATCCAGTTCTAATCAGTAAATCTAACTCTTTGGGATAGCCTGTAATTCCTTTGGAAATGGTAAAAAAGAAACCCATAGCCAAACATCCCGTCAAATTAATGATAAATGTTCCGTAGGGAAATTTTGGCCCTAATTTAGCTTTCGTCCATTCAGTAATTTGATACCGAGATAGCGCCCCAGGAACTGCCCCGGCGGCGATCGCTAAAACATTAGTTATGTCTGACATTGGTTAAAATTCACCCTGTGCTAAGTTTCGGTTTTTTGGGATATTTTGGGTTTAGGATAGAAATGTAGCTGAAAGCACAAAATGTTGTTTTTAGAGAACCAAAAATCCTCTATCTTTATCAACATCAGTTTCATCTATTTCATTATTCCCAAAAAAGTTGTGTTTTTTTAATTCAAACAACTTTTACCTGTGCTTCGGAATTTTACTATGAAATTTGGAAATTTGTATCTTGGCTACATGAATATTTTTAATTATAGATATGCAGCAAATAGATATTAAGCAAATAGACCTAAATTTGTTAATCAGGACTTACGCAAG
>DMPJ01000151.1 GCA_003456035.1 Planktothrix sp. UBA8402 | reverse complement strand
TTAACGTCTTTCTGAAACTCTCCATACTTTTTACCCATAGGATCAGAAGTTAAGGCACTACTCGCACGACTCATCAAAGCATCAATATCTTTTAACAATTCAATCACATCGCTTTGTAAGTCTTTAACGTTGGATTTCGGGAATTCGGAGTCCATGAATTTTCCTCTAATTAGTAACGAATGATACAGCAATTTTTACAGAAGTTCAAAATCCTTAAACTTTCTCAACAGAGTTAAAAAAGACAGAAGAATTGACCTCTGTAGTTTGTAGCAGAAGCGAATAAGCTGCTTGATAGCAGAAATTTTTTAGGTTTATCTGTGGTAGCGTCTTCTGATCATACTATATTCAGGGTGTATCAGATCATCGCTAACATTTTTAAATCGTGATCTCAGCTAGGGACTTGTGCCCTAATCCAGTTAAAGCAGCTTTACAGGAACAAGGATTAGAATTNNCGTTGCTTACGCACCCTACGGGTTAATGAGGTGATTTGAACTTTTTGATCGGAAACTCCAAACAAATGGGGATAATTATTATTATTGTGGTTTTGGTGCGTGCGCGTTGCTTACGCACCCTACGGGTTTTTGATATGAAAACTTCAGAAAGACTGTTTTTTATTGCCTTACTTCCTCCTAAACTAATTCAAAATCAAATTACAGAAATTAAACAATATTTTGCTCAAACCTATAATAGTTGCCATGCCTTGAAATCTCCTCCCCATATTACTTTACAACCTCCGTTTCAATGGTTAACCGAAGACCTGCCAACTTTAGAACAACATTTAACTACATTTGCCATTAATCATACCCCTATTCCGATCACCTTATCGGGGTTTAATGCTTTTCCACCGCGTGTTATTTTTGTGGATGTAATCAAAACACCAGAATTAATTAATCTTCAACAACAGTTAATCAATAATTTAGCACAACAGCTTAATATTGTTCATGAAGTTTCTAAAAAACGTCCGTTTTCTCCCCATGTTACTGTCGCTTTTAAAGATTTAAGTCGAATAGCTTTTAAAGCCGCCTGGCTAGAATTTGCTCAACGTCCGATTTATTTTGAGTTTACTGTTTCTCAATTAACTTTATTAATTCATAACGGACAAACCTGGAATATCAAAACTCAGTTTCCTTTCCTTAATCTTGATTCTCGTCTGTAGTGAGTCCTTCAGGACTCTCTTAATTCTCAACTTCATTATTCTATCTAATCATAGGATTATTTTTAATGAATTTTATAGATATAGCAGTGTGTGATTACATAAGCTAAAGTAGTGCCAGCGTCCTCGCTGGCTGACTTTGATATAAAATAGCCAACTGTTTTACAGGAACAAGGATTAGAATTATTATTATTGGCGTTTTGGTGCGTGCTGTTTTACAGAAACAAGGATTATTATTATTATTATTGGCGTTTTGGTGCGTGCGCTGCGATGGCCGCACCCTACGGGTTTTTGATATTGGGATACTGTTAACCCAAATCAAAACTTTCTTTTAACCAAGTTAAGATTTCCGTATTTACCCTTTCTGGACATTCATCATGGGCGCAATGTCCGGTATTTTCTAACTCAACTAATTTTAATTGGGAGTAATATTGTAAATATTGACTAGGGTTAGCAAATTTGACAGGAATTAATCGATCTTGTAATCCACAAAGTAATAAAATAGGAACAGTTAATTGCGGGAATAGACTTTTAACCGTCGGCCCCAAACGGGGATTTCCCATCATTTTTAAGATTGAACAAAATGCCCTTGCTGCACCTCTTTCTTGGGTAGGAGTGACCAAAATATCAACTAATTCATCGGTAATCGAATCGGGATTATTGTATGCTAACTGTACCCAACGACGGATAAAACCTGGACGACGAGCGAAAGCAAAAAATAGCCTTAAAACTGGAGGAGAAGCTACAATATTTTGTACGGTTTCCACCACAGGAATTGACCAAGGAGGTAACATTTCTAATTGTAATCCCGGGTCAGGAAGACTAATTAATACTAATCCTTTAGCTAATTCAGAATCTTGGGCAGCTACCATGACACTAATTAAAGAACCAATAGAATTTCCGACTAAAATTACAGGTTCTCTGATAAAAGTTTTCCAGAAGTCATAAACTAAATCCACCCATAACTGAGTATTATAAGGTGTAATCGCCTTTTCCGAACCTCCGAAGCCTAATAAATCTAAGGCATAAACCGTGTGAACTTGACTCAACTCAGCCAAATTATATCGCCAGTGTCCAATCGAGGCCCCAAATCCATGTAAAAACAACATCGGGTAACTGGGACTAGAAGATAGAGACAAACGAGGGCGACTATAGGCGTAGCGAACCCGCCAACCCCGCCAAATCCAATCCCGTTGACAGCCTACTTGGTCTTGCCAGCTTGCGGAACTAATCAAATATCCTCCGATCACAACATAACTTTACAATTTATCATCCTAACCTTTCTGCAATTTAGGTTAAATTTGGGGCATAAAACCGATGGGAATGAGTACAATAGGAAATTGTATATCTATAACCATCATATTTAATCGCTTGCAAACTTCTTTAATGCCTGTGACCGATAAAAAAATCAATCGCAATTTGCCTCCCATTAACGAAAATATCCGGTTTCCTAAAATCCGGGTCATAGACGCAGATGGCTCTCAACTGGGGATTCTCACCCCCCGGGAAGCCTCGCGGATGGCGGAGGAAAAAGAACTCGACTTGGTATTAGTTAGCGACAAAGCCGACCCCCCGGTATGTCGGATTATGGACTATGGCAAATACAAGTACGAACAGGAAAAGAAAGTTCGAGAAGCCAAGAAAAAACAACATACCGTTGACGTCAAGGAAGTCAAAATGCGCTACATCATTGACGAACACGATTATAAAGTGCGCGTCAATCAAGCCAAACGCTTCCTGCAATCAGGGGATAAAGTCAAAGCCACCATTATGTTCCGTGGTCGGGAAATTCAACACAGTCACCTCGCCAAAAACCTCCTGGAACGCATGGCCTCTGAGTTACAAGAATTGGCTGAGGTGCAACAAGAACCCAAACAAGAAGGACGCAGCATGATGATGTTGCTCTCA
>DMPJ01000162.1 GCA_003456035.1 Planktothrix sp. UBA8402 | reverse complement strand
TATCATTAATTAAGGTGAAACCCAAAACATTCCTTTAATCCCGTTAGGATCGGTAATAAACCCTAAATTATGATAGAAATTAACGGCTTTGGAACCTGCAAATAATGTAATATTTTCAATGTGTTGTAATTGTAGCTGTTCTAATGTATACTGAATTAAGGACTTTCCTAATCCTTGATTTTGAAAATTTGGATGAATTACCACATCCCAAAGAGTAGCATTATAAACATGATCAGAAACAGCGCGAGTAAACCCGATTAATTGTTTTTGAGTGGGGGTGACAAACCACAGGGTGACAACTAAAAAACTGTGTTTTAGGGCAATTTTCATGTTTTCGTGATCACGAGTCATCCAACTAACTGCTTCAAAAAGTTTATCTAATTGGTTTAAGTCAAAATTAATATCGGTACTAAAAATAAATTGTTCGAGTTGTTGATGGGTTGCTAAAGGAATATTAAAATTATTGCTGCTGATATTAGTAGTAATAACATCATCATATTTAGACCATTTCTGGGGGTTTTGATCAATATTTTGATGTTGTAAATTAATTGATGTTTCTAAGTCGGTTTTTTTCTTTAATAGAGTATTAAACTTTTCTGAAATAGAAATCTGATTAGGATAAAATTCTCCAGCCATTTTATATAGAATTAAAGCGGCATTGATCAAATGTTTTTGTTGGAAAAAATCGGCAATTTTCAGCCACGCGCTTTGATTTTGACTTAAAAATTGAATAATACTTTGATATTCAGGATACTGTTGATGATTTTGAATGACTTTTCGATAATGAGCGATCGCTAAATCAAACTTTTCAGGTAAATGATATTCTAGGGTTTCCCCTAATTTAGTCGCAATAATTACAAAATCCTGTTCTTGATTAGTTTGATTAAGAATTACTAAACTTTTCCAATAATTAATAATTGCTAAATTCCATTTTTTTTGTTGAATTAACCCATCTCCTAAATTACAATAAGACCAATGAAAATGGGGGTTTAATTGGATCGCTTTCCGATAAACATGAACCGCTTATTCCCAATGTTGTAATTGTAATAATCCGTTGCCTAAATTATGATAAGACCAGGAAAAATTAGGATTTAGTTCAATCGCATGACGATAATTAATAATGGCATCTTGCCATTGTTCCTGTTTTAAAAAAATATCAGCTAAATGGTGATAAAACCAAGAACAATGGGGATTTAATTGGATCGCATGACGATAATTTGCGATCGCATCTTGCCATTGTTCTTGCTGATAATGCAAACGGCCTAAATTTGCATAGGATTCAGCCGACTTGACATCCTTTGCCATGACATTTAAAGAATCTGGTTTTAGAGGGTCTTCCTGGGGCATATTTTCTGGCTTAAACAGGAGAATATAACACAGATTCTAGTCGCTGTAAGGCGAAATCCAAATCATCATTAATTAATTCAAAATCAAACTCATTAGCTGCGTCTATTTCGGCTTTAGCTCGCATTAAACGCCGTTGAATTGCATCTTCAGAATCTTGACCTCTACCGCGCAAACGACGTTCTAATTCATCAATAGACGGGGGCATAATAAAAATTCGTAAAGCTGCTGGAAATGTGCAACGAATTTGTCGAGCGCCTTCTAATTCAATCTCTAATAAAACGGATATTCCCGCCTCAATTTTTTCTTTAACCTGAATTAAGGGTGTCCCATAATAATTCCCGGCAAATTCAGCCCATTCTAATAACTCTCCTCGTTCTATCATGTCTTGAAAACCAACTTGATCTACAAAATAGTAGTCTTGTCCATTGATTTCACCAGGACGGGGAGAACGAGTGGTAACAGAAACGGATAAATGTAGTTCAGGATGATCTTTTAATAAAGAACGAACTAATGTTCCTTTTCCCACCCCGCTAGGGCCTGTCATGACAATTAATCGGCCTTTTTTCATAGCATTTTTATCAAGTTAGAAGGTTAAAACAAAGCCATCGGGAATCCCTTGATTTTCCCTTGAACCTGAAAAATGGATTCAAGGAATTGAACCAGAATATTTCTATCTTCTCATGGTAGGTATACCGATGGAAACCAAGGGGTAATAAATACCAAATTCCTTAATCATCCCGGGAATTACCATCTTTTGTGATTACGAAACGATGAGCAACGGTTTCTGGCTGAATTGCTGAGAGAATGACATGGCTAGAATCCGTGATAATCACCGCCCTAGTTCTGCGTCCGTAGGTGGCGTCAATTAACTGTCCCCGCTCCCGGGCATCATTAATTATCCGCTTAATCGGAGCAGATTCAGGGCTGACAATGGCAATCACCCGATTAGCAGAGACAATATTACCAAAACCAATATTGATTAACTGAATATCCATAAAAATTGAATTGATAGGATGTGTCAAAGTTTTTTTCTACAATTCCATCATAGTTAAAATTTATCCGATTTACAACGCTTAATTCAGCAAAAATTTTATTTTTTATCTACTTGAGTTTGCCTTATGGTGTTAAAATATAGCTAAAAAAAAGCCTGTTTTGAGTTAAAATAGAAATCACAAAAATCAAAATAGATTCAACAAAGTTAACCCTATTATAACCAGGATAAATTTTTTCCGCTTGTCCCTTCCCTAGAAATTTGTGTTAAACTAACAGGTGTTAATCCCTCATTAATTGATTATGAAAGCTATTGTTATTCATCAGTATGGGTCGCCCGATGTTCTTCGTTATGAAGATATTCCGACCCCAACAATTAAACCCGATCAGGTTTTAGTCAAAATTCATGCCAGTAGTGTTAATCCCGTGGACTGGAAAATTAGACAGGGATTATTACAACCCTTATCTGGCTACAATTTCCCCAAAGTTTTAGGCTCGGATTTATCGGGGGAAGTGGTGGAAGTCGGCCAACAAGCGACGCGCCTGCGGGTGGGAGATCAGGTTTATGGCTTCGTTAACCCTTTATTTGGGGGGGCCTATGCCGAGTATGTGGCTGTGCCTGCCGAGAATTTGAGCTATAAACCTCAAAATATGACTTATGCTGAGGCGGCAACGGTTCCCGTGGCTGGATTGACGGCGTTGCAGGGGTTATTAGATTTAGGTCAACTGCGACCCGGACAGAGGGTTTTGATTAATGGGGCGTCCGGCGGTGTGGGAACCTTTGCGGTGCAAATTGCTGTGGCCCTGAATGCTGATGTCACGGGNNGCTGTGGCCATGAATGCCGATGTGACGGGGGTTTGCGGGACTTCTAATGTTGATATTGTTAAACGTTTGGGAGCGCATAAGGTGATTGATTACACCCAAGAAGATTTTACCCAACAGGAAATTCAATACGATATTATTTTTGATGCGGTGGGTAAACAGTCCTTTTTTAATTGCCAAAAGATTCTACAATCCGATGGCATTTATATCTCAACTTTGCCCACAATTGATAATATGGGAGCGACATTACAAACTTTNNTTCGAGATTTAGACGCCTTGCGAGATTTGATTGAATCGGGCAAAATTCAAACCGTAATTGATCGAACTTATCCCTTAAATGATCTAGCCGAAGCTCATACCTATAGCGAGATGGGGCGCACCGTTGGCAAAATTGCGATTACGGTGAATGAAGGGTTACAAAC
>DMPJ01000521.1 GCA_003456035.1 Planktothrix sp. UBA8402 | reverse complement strand
GGATGATTCTTGATGGCTTCCCATTTCTCTTTAAAAATTTCCGCCTGAACATGATAATCCTGTGAGTTTTGAGATGCCTCATTCAACTTGAGGAAAACCGTCATCCGATGCGGTGTTTCACTGGTTGAAGCTAACCAACAGGGAAACGTATTATTTAGACTAGGATTAGGATTAGGCATGATACTGATTTGATGGGCACGAATTCCCACATCTGCCAGATTATCGGGTATCGCTTCCACGACTTGCAAGGTAACGCCCCAATCCCTTGCTTCAAGGGTATTCTCGCCGATCACCCTAGCACGAGAAAAGTTTTTGCAGCCCGTCAGTTGAGCCACACGAATCGTGCCGGGATGCTCAAAAATACGATGTTTAGAATCGAAGGCGATCGCTTTTCCCCCCGACATCACCATCAATTTCTCACATACCCGATAGGCTTCCTCTAGGTTATGGGTGACAAATAACGTCACACCCGAATAAGTAGATAAGGTTTCGATCAATTGACACTCGACATGAGCGCGAAGATAGGTATCCAGAGCCGAAAACGGTTCATCTAATAATAGGACTTCCGGTTCCGTTGCCAGAGCCCTTGCCAATGCAACTNNCGCTGCTGTTGTCCGCCCGAAAGTTGATGGGGTCTTCGATCGCCCAATCCCTGTAATTGTAATCTTCCCAACTGTTGTTTTACCCGTTGCGATCGCGTTTCCTTCGGTAAATGCTGCAAGCCAAAAGCAATATTTTGGGAAACAGTCATCAGGGGAAAGAGTGCATAGTTTTGAAACACTAAACTCACTTTTCGCTGATGACTGGGAATATTAATCTGCTTTTCGGAATCAAATAAAGTTTGACCATTCAGGACAATTCGCCCTTGGGTCGGCGTTTCAACTCCAGCGATACAACGCAGCGTCATACTCTTACCAGACCCAGATCCCCCCATTATCCCTAATGTTTCTTGCTCAGAGGTAAAAGCCGTGCTCAGGGTAAAGTTGGCAAGTTGTTTTTCAATATTAACCAGTAGTCCTTGCCCAAGGTGGGATAAGTGAGGTTTGGCGAGGGGTAATATCTGGGTATAGTCATTTCTATCGCTGCCATGCACAGGTTCATTGGCTTCCACCCCCCCAAACTGCTTACCTCGAATTTTGCGCTCATATTGCTTCTGCCAGAGATTGACCGCAATAATGCCCGATAATGAGATCGTCATAATCACACTCACCCACAGCCAAGCCTCATTCATTGCTCCCGCTTCCACTGCAAAGTAAATTGCCATCGGGATTGTTTGAGTTCGACCGGGAATATTCCCCGCTAACATTAGAGTTGCACCGAATTCGCCTAAAGCTCGTGCAAAGGCCAACATTGTTCCGGCCAAAATCCCTGGGGCCGATAGGGGGAGCAATACCTGCCAGAAAATCCGCCCCTTCGACGCGCCCAGAGTTTCAGCAACTTGTAACAAACTGCGATCAACTTGTTCAAATGCTCCTAATGCAGTTTTGTACATTAAGGGAAAAGCCACGACTGTCGCCGCGATCACGGCTGCATACCAGGTAAAAATCACCGTAAAATCAAATAAAGCCGTTAATTGACCCAAGGGGCCATTTTTGCCAAATAATAGCAGCAGCAAAAAGCCCACAACCGTTGGTGGCAAAATCAACGGTGAGACAAAAATACCCTCAATCACGGACTTCCATCGTCCCCGATAATTTAACATCCAGTGGGCGGCGGCAATTCCTGTAAAAAATGTGAAAAGGGTTGCCAGTCCTGCGGTTTTCAGCGAAATCCATAACGGGGAGAGATCGGTAGTCATATTAGTTATCAAGTATCCGCATTATCAGATATCAAATTGGGTAATGGGTAATAGGTAATGGGTTTAAGAAAAGAGTTTAATTGCTGGCAATTAAAGGTGTATTCAGCTATAGCAATGAATATAGAACCCATTACCCATTACCCATTACCCATTACCCATTACCTATGATGGCTATTTAGCAATGCCAAAACCGTATTTCTTGAAAATAGCTTGCGCTTTCTGACCCGTGAGAAATTGGGCGTAGGTACGGGCAGAGGGCTGATTTTTACTGGCTGTAATCACGGCTATGGGATAAACAATCGGAGAGTGCAAATTATTGGGGGCCGTTGCGGCTTGTTTGACTTTGTTTGAAATTTTGGCGTCGGTAGCATAGATAACTCCGGCATCAGCGTTACCACTCTCGACAGTTCCTAAAACGTTGCGAACTGTGTTTCCATAGACAAATTTGGGTTTGAGTTGATCCAGAATGCCTAGATTTTTAAACACTTCTTCAGCGTATTGTCCCGCCGGGACGCTACGCGGCTCTCCCACTGAAATTTTTTTGACGTTGGAATTGGTTAATTGCTTGAAGCTTGTTAGTCCCAGGCTGGAGTTATTCGGCACGACTAAAACCAGGCTATTAGTGAGTATGTTGCGGCGAGTATCGGCCAGAATCAGATTTTTCGCCTGTAAAGCATCCATTTGTTTAGTTGCAGCCGCAATAAATAGATCAATGGGTGCGCCTTGCTGAATTTGTTGTTGAAGTGGCCCCGATGCTGCAAAGTTGTAGTTGACTTTAATCCCTGGATGGGCAGATTTAAACAGGGGATCGACTTCTTTGATGGCATCTTGCAAACTGGCTGCGGCTCCAATTAGCAGGGTGGTAGATTGGGCATTGGCTGGGGTAGGTATGACCGCTTTAAAGCTGATCGCCAGTAGCAGCGTTGCTAGGAATCCACCTAGAAAGGCGAGAATGCGTTTTCGTTTCATAAGACTTGAGTTGAGAAAGTCGGGTTGGTAGTTAGCTTCTAGCGAGTAGATGATTGATTTACCGCTAGAATGGTAGTCAACGAGCAATAATACCAACTTCATACCAACATATTTGGTATCTAAAATGCCAAGAAAAGATCAAGGCTGGATTACGTTCCAATCTTCCGATGAGGAAAGGCGGATTCTGGAACAGATTTGTCAGCAGACCCAGCGCACTAAAACCGAAATCTTGCGAGAAATGATTCGACAGATGGGGCCATCGTCCCCCTCTGCCGAGCTTGATGTCAACTCGATAGAATTTTCCGAGGATTTGGAGGGGGAAGGGGAAGAAGCGATATCTTCGGTGAACTTCACTAACGAATCAATCAATACAGCAACGTCACAGGGGGTACAAATCAGTGCCCGCAACATTTTGAGAGCCAAAGTTAAACGAATTGTTAAGGGGACAGTGAATGCGGAAGTCACCCTAGAGATCGCACCGTCGGTAGAGTTGGTGTCGATTGTGACTCGGACATCGGCGGACAAACTGGGGTTAAAAAAAGGCAAAGAAGTCTTCGCGGTGATTAAATCCAGTAGTGTAATGATTGCGGCGGGTTGATATTCCGTTAGGGATATCCCTATTCCCTATTCCCTATTCCCTGTTCCCTGATTTGGTGTTTTTTTCCAGCCGATAACCAGGTAAATATCAACCATTTCGTGTCTTCCTTTCAGTGGTATTAGTCCCCAAGATTCGACTTCAAAACTGTCCGCAATATATTGTAAAGTTTGGTAAGCAATTAAAATTCGACAAATACCCGGTTGTCGATCTTTTTCACAACTTTCTAAACGGGAGGCAATATTAACACTATCTCCTAATAAACCATATTCTAACCGTTCTTTTCCCCCCAAACTTCCGGCGACAATCGGGCCAGTAAAAATGCCAATTCGCATAGAAATTTCAGGAAAGTTGCGGTTTTTCCAATCTTGATTTAACTGTTTTAATTTGTCTTCAATAGCTAAGGCACAGGCTACCGCATTATAAGCATCTTTAGCAATAGCTTCTTGGGTTCTACGAGGGAGGGGAACCCCAAATGCTGCCATAATTCCGTCCCCGGTAAACTTATTAATAATCCCATGATGGGTTTGTACACATTGGGTTAAAACTGATAAATATTCATTTAACCATTCCATTAAGATTTCTGGAGGCATTTCTTCAGAAATTGTACTAAAATTTTTAATATCACTAAATAGAATAGTAGCAATTAATTTTTGACCGGGTAATTTACCATCTGCTAATAAACGATCGCGACTATTCCATAAAGCATTAGCAATTTCAGGTGAGGTATTTTGTCCTAATAATCGCATCACAATTTGTTGCTGACGTTGGGCTTGAAATGCACGGTGGCCAGTAACAGTACCACTGGTAAATAGAAGGGCTAAACCAGGAGTTGTGGTTGGAACCCAACGGTTATGTAAAAATAGGAAAAAACTTAATCCAAATAAAACACCGACTAAAAATGGATTTCCAAGGGTAATAATCAAAGGATTTCGACTTGACCAAGCTAAGGTTGCTCCAATTAAACCCCAACTACAAATCCATAAAAATTCTCCCCATTGTTCCCAAAAAATAAATAAATTGCGCTGACCTAAAACCGCATCTAAAATTTGACTTACCATTTGAGCATGGACTAAAACTCCTGGCATTTTAAAGGCTTTCTTTTCCGTCGGACTATAGGGAGTAAGAAATAAATCTTTGGTACTGATGGCTACCATACCAATCAAAACAATTTTATCTTTGATCCAATTTTCAGGAATTGTTCCATATAAAAATTTTGTTAAGCTGATTGTTTTGGCAATATTATTGGCGGAGCGGTAATTTAATAAAATTTGATAGCCTTGATCATCAATGGTTTGATACCCGCCGGAATTCCGAGATAACGGAACAAATTCAGCCTTTCCCCAGTTAATAAAATTAGGATTAACGGGACTATTATTCGGTTTAATTCCTTGAGCCAATAAATAGTGGAGTGCTATTCTTAAAGAAAATGAATAAAAAGTAGTATCTGCGGTATTAGCAAACATGAGATTCCGACGAATAATATTATCGGGGTCAAGGAGTAAATCATTAAAACCTACTCGTTCATCAGGAACATTAGGCGGTGCAGGAGTTCCTTTTGTTTCACTATATCCTAAATTATTAATTACAATAATATGATCAGAAATTTGAAGCTGTTTCTGAAATTTATCATATCCGGGTTCAAATCTAATATCACGATATAGGTCTAAACCAATCACTTTAGGTTTATATTTAGATAGTTTTTCTAATAATCGTGCAATGACTTCATCGGAAAGGGGCCAACGGTTAAAGGCTTGAATATCTTCATCAGTAATTCCGATCACCACTAATCGGGGATCGGCTTCTAAAGCCGGACGTAATCTTACCATTTGATCATAAGCGACTAATTCTAATGGTTGTAACCAACCTAAATAATAAATTCCTAAAAGTAAAGACAGCACAAGAATTGTGGCTATAATTACAGCATATATCTCGGATAAATCAAGCCAGTTTTTGTTAAATTTATTAATTCTTAAAATCCTCACAATCATCAGTTATAAGTTGTAGGGGCGGGTTCATCGAGATGCGCGGTAATTAGCAAATATCTAACACCAAGTCGCCCCTATACTAACACTTGTTGCCATTCCAGACGGTCTAAAGTGCGAGCGCGTTCAATTGCCCGTTCAAAACTTTCTAACTTCGGTTCAATAGTTAAGGGTTCACCGACATAACCTTGGATGGCTTCTTGAGTTTTTAAGCCATTTCCAGTAATATAAACAACGGTGGTTTCTTCAGGATCAATTTTACCCGCTTCGACCAATTTTTTCAAAACTGCAATAGTAGTTCCTCCGGCAGTTTCTGTAAAAATACCTTCAGTTTCGGCTAATAATTTCATTCCTTGAATCACTTCTTCATCATTGACAGATTCAATATTTCCGTTAGTTTTATTGGCTAATTCAACGGCATAAATTCCATCGGCGGGGTTGCCAATAGCAATGGATTTAGCAATAGTATTAGGTTTAACTGGAGTAATAAAATCCCGTCCTTCTTTGAAAGCTGTGGCAACGGGAGAACAGCCTTCCGCTTGAGCACCACTGAAACGCACGGGTTTATCATCAACTAAACCCACTTTCACGAATTCTTGGAAGCCTTTATGAATTTTAGTGAATAGTGAACCTGAAGCAATCGGGCAAACAACGTGGTCAGGTAATTTCCAGCCCAGTTGTTCAATAACTTCATAACCTAGGGTTTTTGAACCTTCGGAATAGTAGGGACGCAGGTTAATATTAACAAATCCCCAACCGTAAGTATTTGCTACTTCCGAACAGAGGCGATTAACTTGATCGTAATTGCCTTTAACAGCCATTAAAATCGGGTTGTAGATTAAAGTTCCCAGGATTTTACCTGCTTCTAAGTCCGCCGGAATGAACACACAACAGTCCAGACCCGCTCTGGCGGCAATGGCGGCTGTGGAGTTGGCCAAATTTCCGGTACTAGCACAGGAAACCGTCGAAAATCCTAATTCTCTAGCGCGACTCAAGGCAACAGATACCACCCGATCTTTGAAGCTCAGGGTGGGCATATTCACAGCATCGTTTTTAATATACAGATTCTTTAAACCCAGGCGTCGGGCCAACCGTTCTGACTTAACCAGGGGAGTCATTCCCGTACCCACATCAATCACATTCTCCGTAGCGACCGGCAAGAACTTCCGATAACGCCAAATCGAGTGCGGGCCAGCTTCAATCGTAGCGCGAGTTACGGTTTGGCGGAGCAGGTCATAGTTGTACTGAACTTCTAAGGGGCCAAAACAGACTTCACAAACGTGCTTGGCTTCGGGGGCATATTCCGCCCCACACTCTTTACATTTTAATTTGTCAAAGGTAGCGCCGGTGAGTGCTAAGTTGTTGGTTGTTGCCTGAGTCATGACCTGTCCTCCACTGTGAATCTGATACTGCGATGTTGTTGAAATCAATTTATCACAATCCCAAAATTGTCGTCAACCATACCCGACTTTTTTTGTCGGGATTAAAACGAGATTGCACAGTGCCAGGTTTATTGTTCACCGCTCCGCCTCCTGAATCCCTTGATTGATCCAGTGAGAATCCGGTGATTTACAAACTTAGGGGTATATAGTATACAACTACTAATAGGACTCAATTTGCCTAAAATTTAAGCAGATTAGCGCAAAATTCCATCTCAAAATGTGGCACAGGGAGTATCGGTAAAAAACAATTATTGATATGATATCGCGTGTTATTAGTGTGGTGTGGTGTGATCAGGAGTAATTGATGCCAATTTTTGTTGATTTCAGTGGCAGGCCATTTCACTTTATCGGGATCGGCGGGATTGGAATGTCAGCCCTAGCCTATATCCTAGCGAAGCGAAAGCTACCTATTTATGGCTCGGATATTCAACGTAGCCATATTACTCAACGCCTTGAAGATTTAGGCGCCCAAATTTTTTGCCATCAAGAGGCAAGTAATTTTGAGTATGTCAAACAATATCGTGATCAAGGGAATCAAAAGCCAATTTCGGCAACGGAATTAGAATTATCTGTAGCGAAAAATGGCGTCAAATCCCCCCTAGCTTGCCAGGTGAAAGTGGCTACTTTCCAAGGGCAGGAATTACCTCAAGTAATTTGTTCTACCGCGATTAATTCTGGAAATTTGGAATATCAAGCCGCCAAAGAGTTGGGTTGTCCCATTTTTCATCGTTCAGACTTACTAGCGGCCTTAATTCAAGATTATCAAAGTATTGCTGTAGCTGGAACCCATGGCAAAACCACTACCAGCAGCATGATTGCCTTTATGTTACTCAAAGCAGGTCTTGATCCCACCATTTTAGTCGGGGGAGAAGTGAACGCCTGGGAAGGCAATGCTCGCGTGGGTCATGGGCCATATATGGTGGCTGAAGCCGATGAATCCGATGGCTCCTTGGTGAAAATTGCAGCCGAAATTGGTGTAATTACCAATATTGAGTTAGATCATCCTGATCACTATGAAAGCTTAGAACAGGTAATTAATACCTTCAAAGTATTTGAGAACAACTGTAAAATCTTAGTTGGCTGCATTGATTGCGAAACGGTACGGGAGCAAATTCAACCCAGTATTACCTACAGTTTAAATCCTGACTTCGATGCCGATTACACCGTTAAGGATGTTGAATATCGTGCCAATGGCATCCTAGCTCGTGTTTGGGAGCGAGGCAATTTCCTCGGAGAGATAGAGTTACAGTTGCTAGGGCAACATAATCTCAGCAATGCCTTAGCTGCGATCGCGGTGGGAAGGGAGTTGGGTTTAGAGTTTTCCATCATAGCCAAGGCATTAGCAGACTTTGAAGGGGCAAAACGTCGTTTTGAACATCGAGGGTGTTTTAATGACATCCTGTTTGTAGACGATTATGCCCATCATCCCAGTGAAATCCGCGCCACCCTCGCCGCTGCCCGCCTGCGGATGCAAGATAGTGTCTTAAATACTCAACCCCATCTTCAGCGTATTGTTGCTATTTTTCAACCCCATAGGTATAGTCGAACTCATGCCTTTCTTCAAGACTTCGCTCAGTGTTTTACTGATGCCGATGTGGTTATTCTTACCGAAATTTATAGTGCTGGGGAACCAAATCTTTGGGATATTGGTGGCCAGAAGGTAGCGGACTTGATTGGTAATTACCATCCTCAAGTCTTGTATCAGCCCTCTACTGATGCCGTTAAGGAAGGTTTGGTTAAAATCTTACAGCCCGGTGATTTAGCTATATTTCTCGGTGCTGGCAACCTCAATAAAATCATTCCAGAAGTGATGGCATTTTATCAGACCTCTCAGGACTCTGGTGGAATTGAGCTAGAAAGCTTATCGCCCTAGAGGGCTGATTTATATGCCATCGGTGATTTTTATATCCAAGTTCTAAGGTATTCATTTCGATATGGTCATGACACTTTCTTATGACTCTCCCGGTCAAACAAACTATCCACGGTCACGGTGCATAGCCCTACCTGAAACAGACTGTTTGATTCAACATGAAGTTCCTTTAACCACTTTCACTTCCTTTCGGGTCGGAGGGCCGGCCGAATGGTATGTGGCACCTAAAGGGGTAGAACAACTTCAAGAAACGCTCTTATGGGCCAATACTCAAGGATTACCCATCACCCTCCTCGGTGCGGGATCGAATTTATTAATTAGTGACCAAGGGTTATCAGGATTAGTGATTGCCACTCGTCACCTACGTCATGTTCAATTTGAGTTAGAAACAGGTTTACTAACCGCCGGGGCTGGCACTTCCCTTCCCCGTTTAGCCTGGAAAGCTGCTCGTTTGGGGTTGCGGGGACTAGAATGGGCTGTGGGTATACCAGGAACTATGGGGGGTGCGGTAGTCATGAATGCAGGCGCTCACAAATCCTGCACCGCAGAAATTCTGGTTAATACCCATGTCCTATCCAAATCGGGGAAATTAGAAGTTTTAACCCCTGAAGATTTATCCTATCGCTATCGCACCTCAATTTTGCAAGGAGGCGATCGCTTTGTAACTCAAGCTACCTTACAGTTAGAACCTGGTCATGATCCCCAACAGGTGATCGCGGATACAACCGCCCATTTTAATCAACGTCGCAATAGTCAACCCTATCATCTACCCAGTTGTGGCAGTGTGTTCCGTAACCCGGGTCTGAAAACGGCGGGGTGGTTGATTGAACAAACGGGTTTAAAAGGGTATACCATCGGTCAAGCTCAGGTGGCTGAACGCCATGCTAATTTTATTCTTAATTGTGGTGGTGCAACGGCTAGTGATATTTTTTCGTTAATTCGTCATGTTCAAGAACGGGTTGAACAGCGTTGGTCGTTTTTATTGGAACCAGAGGTTAAAATTATGGGTGATTTCCAAACGTGTTGATTTTCAACTTTGATCGGGTTCGGGATACTCTGTGATCCGGCAAATGGAGTTAACCAGCCCAAAAATGCTACTATAGCTTACCTGTATACCGTTAACTTTAATGAACAAATTATGACACAAGAAAAAGAAAAAGGATTTGGTTTTGGTCTGGGCAAAATGAAGGAACTGGCTGAGGCTTTTAAAAAGGCGCAGCAAGTTCAAGAAGGGGCGAAAAAGCTCCAAGAAGACCTAGATCAGTTAGAAATTCTAGGGGAAGCTGGGGGAGGCTTAGTTAAGGTTTATCTAAGTGGAAACCAAGAACCCCGTCGGGTCGAAATTTCACCTGATGTTTTAGGCGAAGGTGCTGAGGTGCTTTCTGATCTGGTTCTGGTTGCTATGCAAGAAGCTTATGGTAACTCCACTGCAACTATGCGCGAACGCATGGAGGAACTGACCGGGGGTCTGAATTTACCCGGATTAGGTTAGAGAACCAGAGATAAGCTGTTACGCATTTAAACCTGATTACCCTAGTGGGCGAGGACACTCTTACTACAGGGGTTTCACGATTTGCCAATCACCAATTTAGATGCTTAACAGTTTAACACCAGGGAGAGAAGACGCAACAGAAAATGGGGAAACCTCACTTCTGAATCACCCATAAACCCTGAAATCATGCAGTGCCAGCGTCTTCGCTGGCTGGGTTTTTTGGGTAATGGCAAAACAAATAATCTATTAAAAACCTAATTTTTCGTCTTGATTTTTTAACTAAATTACTCACTTATGTCTTACAAATTATTATTTGTTTGTCTCGGTAATATCTGCCGTTCTCCGGCGGCGGAAAATATTATGAATCATTTAATTGATCAGGCAAATTTGAGCGATCAGATTGTTTGTGATTCTGCTGGAACATCGAGTTATCATATTGGTAGTTCTCCTGACCGACGCATGACTCAAACGGTGAACCAGAGGGGAATTAAAATGGCGGGAAAAGGTCGTCAATTTCAGCGAGATGATTTTGAACAATTTGATTTAATTTTAGCTATGGATCAAGAGAATTATGATAATATTCTCCGTCTTGATCCTTGGGGAAAATATAGTCATAAAGTCAAGTTTATGTGTGATTTTTGTCGCCATCATAACCTCAAAGAAGTTCCAGATCCCTATTATGGGGGGACGGAAGGGTTTAATCAGGTGATTGATTTATTATTAGATTCCTGTGAGGGTTTGTTAGAGTTTATTATTCAAGACCAAAAATTAGAAACTAAACGCTAAAAGGGAACACCGGAACAGGGAATAGGGAGCAGGGGGAGTAGGGGGAGCAGGGGAGGCAGGGGAGCAGGGGAGG
>DMPJ01000480.1 GCA_003456035.1 Planktothrix sp. UBA8402 | reverse complement strand
GGAGAGTTTATCTGGGCCCATATCAACTGTCTCTATTCAACAACTAGATTTGCAGGGAGATTGGCTATCTTTGGGAGGAATAGATTTACAAATTAATGGAGCATTAGGATTAGCTTTTCCCGATTTAGCACCGCAATATC
Organism: Planktothrix sp. UBA8402; assembly: GCA_003456035.1. Classification (GTDB taxonomy): domain Bacteria; phylum Cyanobacteriota; class Cyanobacteriia; order Cyanobacteriales; family Microcoleaceae; genus Planktothrix. The sequence goes on along the minus strand of DMPJ01000480.1, from coordinate 3,005 downwards.
TTCCTAAATTAACCGAAATTTGTCAATATTTATGGCAACAGGGAATAGATGGGTTGATGCCGACAATTGTTACGACTTCAATTGATAAAATTCAGCGATCGCTGGCAACAATTGCCGAATTTATCCAAACTGTTCCCCAAGACCAACCCACCGCTAAAATCCTAGGGGTTCATCTTGAAGGGCCATTTATCAATCCCAGTAAACGCGGTGCCCATCCCCTTAGACATTTGTTACCCCTAACCTTAGATCAGGTTAAACGGGTTCTGGGAGACNNATGCCAACTTAGTAAAAATCATCACCCTAGCCCCCGAATTAGACCCCACAGAAACGGTAATTCCCTATTTGACCAGTTTAGGCATAATTGTTAGTTTGGGTCACTCCCAGGCTACAGCAAGCCAGGCAGAAAGAGCTTTTGCTTTAGGGGCAACGATGGTAACTCATGCCTTCAATGCCATGCCCAGTCTACACCATCGAGAACCGGGTTTATTAGGGGCAGCCCTAGTTAATAATCGGGTTCAATCGGGCTTTATTGCCGACGGACAGCACGTTTCNNAACCAACCCACCAACCAACCCACCGCAGCCACAAGTTTAATTCCCCTATTTTTGGTTAGTGATGCTTTGGCACCTTTGGGACTACCCGATGGGGTTTATCCTTGGGATGAACGACAAATTGAAGTTAAACAGGGAACAGCCCGTTTAGGCGATGGGACATTAGCTGGAACCACTTTACCTTTATTGGTAGGGGTAGAAAATTTAGTCAAATGGAATTGCTGTGAAGTTGGAGAAGCGATCGTATACGCCACAATTGCCCCTAGACAAGCGCTGGGTGTGTTTTCCCTAATTGGTGAATCAGCCAGCCAACTCTTACGGTGGAAACTTGATCTAGCCGACGCTACTATTAGTTTAAATTGGCAGCGACTATTACCTTTTGCGATCTCAATCAACGATTATTCGTCAACTCGCCAACAGATCAAATAAAATGAAGTTGAGTAAATGAGTTTTACCGTTAANNCGAAAAGACACAATGGGAGAACGTTACGGCCAAGAAGAAAAAATTTCGCCTTGGTTTCCGATTACTAAAAACCAAAGCCAAAAATTCATAGAAATTACAACTAAAGCTAGTTGGTTTGGAATTGGTTTATTGGTTGTTGTCTGGGTTACAATTCGATTTATCGGCCCCGGATTTGGGTGGTGGCAAATTGATTGACATTTGTGGAAAACACAAATTCATCTCAATTTCGTTTCTGTGACGGGAACTCCCATACCTAAATTCCACATCAAGGATCGGATTAGTAGGGCCTAAACTTATCAAAACTATTAGATATTTGTATAGGTTTAGACCCACTCTCCCTGTTAATCCTTTCTGTATTAGGATCTTAGCCCTGCGGTGAACAGTAAAGTTAAAAAAAATTAACGTTATTGTTTTCCTAGATACCTTCTTAACGGAGTGCTTTGGTTAATCTGCAAAACATTCTGTGTTTTAACACAAGGAAGGTGATCTTTTCAATTTAGGCTCGTCAGACTAAGATAGTGTTTCAGCACCATAACTTTAAGATTATGTTACGTTTTGTAAACAATCTTAGCTGTGGTGATAGGAGGAGAATTATGTTTCTCAGAATTGCAGAACAACACCGCAAATTTGTTCGGGACTTGGTGATGAACCTCCAAGCTCTAGCCACAGTGCTAGAAAAACAGGGGTATCTCGCCTCCTGCTACACCTGTGGCGGTCAAATGAATAGCGCCTCCTTCATGGTCAGTTTAGGCGAAGGTCATCTGATTCGTTTCCTGGTGTCGGACTATGGAATTACCTGGACAGAAATGCGTGATGACCGCGAACTCATGAAACTAGAAGGCGCCGAAGCAATTCAACAGTTGCAGGAATTGGCTAATTTAGTCATTTACAGAGGAACACCTTCTCCCCATCTTATCAGTCCCAAACTCGCTTCTCGTGTGTAGAAGATGCGAAATCGCCCATCTACAGACCTAATCAAGTTGATGGAGTTTAGGAACCGCTCTAAGTGGTAATCTGAAATCACCCAGCAACTATTTAGCATGGCTCCAATCCGTTGAGGAAATTCTTGAAGATTTCAGCCGCAGCGCTTGTGAGCATCATATTGGAGTTTATGGTGACATTAGAATCTGATTGGCAGCATCTATTTGTGGAGACGAATAATATTCGTTTACACACGGTTACCCAGGGTGAAGGTGAACTCGTCATCCTTCTGCATGGATTTCCTGAATTTTGGTACGCTTGGCGCTATCAAATTCCAGCCTTAGCTCGTTATTTTAAAGTCGTTGTACCTGATTTACGCGGTTACAACGATTCAGATAAACCGGAAACTGGCTATGATTTAGATACCCTAGTAGCCGATATTCAAGGCTTAATTCAACGTTTAGGCTATGTTAAAGCTCATATTGTTGGGCATGATTGGGGGGGATTAATTGCCTGGCATTTTGCCCAGAAGTTTCCCGAATCTCTAAATCGTTTGGCGATTCTTAACGCTCCTCCCCCTTATCGCTTTGTTCAAGAATTAGTTAGTAATTTAGATCAAGTTCGCCGCAGTTGGTTTATTTTTGCCTTTCAAGTTCCGGGGATTCCCGAATGGTTAATCCAACAAAATTTAAAAGAATTTGTCACGAATGCGTTGCGAGAACACGCTATCCGTAAGGGTGCTTTTAGTGCCGAAGAAACTCAAATTTATGAAGCAGCTTTAGAAAAACCAGGGGTATTAAAAGCAGCCTTGAGTTATTATCGTCATTTGTTTTGGCCGCCGACTTGGTTGTTAAATTGGACAAAAACCCCGGTAAAAGTTTTATCTCCTACGTTAGTTTTATGGGGAAAGGAAGATTCATTTTTAAGTTATCATCTTNNACGGAAGGTTTAGATAGATTAATTGCCGCCCCATTTAAACTACAATTAATTCCCGATTGTGGTCATTGGATGCAACAGGAAGTTCCCCAAACCGTAAATCGGGAATTGTTGAATTTTTTAAGACATTAGTTA
>DMPJ01000550.1 GCA_003456035.1 Planktothrix sp. UBA8402 | reverse complement strand
GTTCCCTATTCCCTGTTCCCTATTGGAGAGTTATGCAATTACAACTGGAGTATTATTTATTAATAGCGGCGGCTCTGTTTTGTATTGGCATCTATGGATTAATTACCAGCCGTAATGCTGTTAGAGTTTTGATGTCGATTGAATTATTATTGAATGCAGTTAACTTGAACTTAATGGCATTTTCTAACTTTTCGGATTCTGCTAATATTAGGGGTCAAGTATTTACTGTGTTTGTAATTACCGTAGCTGCGGCTGAAGCGGCCGTCGGTTTAGCAATTGTTCTAGCTATTTATCGCAACCGTGATACGGTAGACATGGAAGAATTTAATTTGTTAAAGTGGTAAACTCGATCAGGATTTAAGGATGATATTATTGATTTTATTCATCCTTAAATCCTAGGGCTGAACAACCATTACTGCATAATTTTCTAAATTCAGCAGTTCCTTCAAAATAGCTTGCAATTCTAAGGGTTCAAAGGATTTAATTTGAGCCGGATAAGTGACCGATAATTCCGGTTCTGCTACTGTAAAATAATATCCATATAACCCCGCTAATTGTCCTGGTGTCTCTGTTGAAAACGCATAGTCATTACAGAGAAACCGTTGACTTCTCCTTAATTCTGGTTCTGAAATCGGCTCAATTATTAACTGATTAATTTCTTCACAGATCAAGTCTTCTACTTTCTCTAAATGTCTAGGTTCTAATAAAGCACTAATTGTAAATAAACTAGACTCTTGTTGTAAAGAAAAGTCACTAGAAATATCATGGACAAGTTGAAGTTTCTCCCGCAATTTTTGGACTAATCGAGATGTTCTTCCTGAAGCAATCACGGAGGAAAGCAAGTCTAGTCCATAAGCTTGTCTTAATTGTTCCACCCCTGGCCCTGTCCAAGCTAGGGTTAAGCGGGCTTCTTCGACATAAGGTAAACGCAGTTCCCGACGACGAATCCCATGAATTTGGGGTTGAACCACTTCATAAAGATGGGTGTAAGTGGTTGGGGGTAAAAAATTCCCAAAAGCCTGATTAATTATATCTAGGGCTTGTTGTTCTGTCACATCTCCAATAATCACAACAGCCATGTTTTCAGGTTGGTAGCGACAGCGATGGAAACGTCGCATTTCATGGGGCGATCGCTCCCTTAATTTGGATTCTGTCCCCAAAACCGAACGACTGTAGGGGTGACGGTCATACACCGTTTCCATTAAGGCTTGAAAACTCAGCCAATCGGGATCATCCGTCGCCTGACGAATTTCTTCTAAAACTACATCCCGTTCTCGATTAAACTCACCATCGGGAATACTTGCATGGAGTAGCAATTCTCCCAAGGCTTTTAATGTTTCTTCTAAGTATTGAACGGCGGTTGTAATATGAAAATGAGCATAATCGTGACTTGTAGCAGCATTAGCGACACCCCCGCAACTTTCAATTACTTGATCGAACACACCTGGCCCAATCCAATCTGTGCCTTTAAAAATCATGTGTTCCAAAAAGTGTGCCATTCCTGACCACATATCCGGTTCATAAATAGCACCAGCCCTGACCCAGACATCAACAACGACAACCGGGGTAGCGGTCATTTGTTGATGAATAACCGTTAAACCATTGTTCAGCTTAAAAGTGCTGGCGGGAAATGTTGAAGTTGTCAAAACTTGAGACAATTTATTAAGTATTAAACTCCAGTTAATGTACCCTATTTCAAATTAATCAGCAGTAGTAGAGAAAATCTGAGTCCCTGGATACAAAATTCCTAGAGTTAGGTTTTTAAGGGAATTTGCGTTGGCAAAAAATATCATCCTAGAGAACAGTCTAGTCACTTTCTAGCCCGACTATTTCTCTAGGATGAAAATTCAATTAAAAAAATTGCCGAATCGATGATTCGCCTGTTTTAGAACAGCACTGATGTTCCTGGAATAGTAACCAAAGTGTTTTGGTTAACAGCCGGACTCGGTTGGAAGGTAGCCAGACCAATCGCAATTTGTGCAGATTGATTCACACCTAAGATGACATTGGGAACGGCGGTGCTGAGGAAATCATCCGTTGTCCGAACAATATAGTCGTTAGGAGTCGGGAGAGCCAAGAAACCAAAGGAACCTGCTGCATCAGTAATTAAATTCTGCTCACCGGAATCTAGCGCGTTGTTGTTGTTCAAGTCAAGATAGACTTCGGCTCCGGGTAGATTCGGTTCACCCGTTTGAACAATGCCATCACCATTGAGATCATTGAATACAAATCCGGTAATGCTGTCAGGTAAGATGGCTGTTGCTGTCGGAGCAAAAGCATACAGGAAGTTAGCCTGAGCAGAACCTTCGGGAATCACCGGAGCATCAACTGTAGCTCCCGGTAGAGGTGAAGTTCTAACGTAGGCTGCGGTGGGAGGAACTGAAGTCACCGGGAAGGTGTTGGCGACAGCCAGAGGATCAACTAAAAGCTGGTAGGCGAGATAGGGATTTTGAGCCAAGGTTTCGTTAGATTGTTGTCCAACGTTAGTATCTAAGCCTTTGATAATGTAGGCTCCATCGCTACCACTGACCGTGGAATCTTCGCCTAAGTCAAAGAAGTTATTCCCATTGGAATCAATAAAGACCGTAACGCCTTGAATTCCAGGTTCTGTAGCTTCTGGGAAGCCATTACCATTCAGGTCATTAATGACTTTACCGTAAACACTGTTGGGAGCAACAACACCCAGATCGCCTCTGACGGTTGATCCAGCAAAGACATCAACTACTAAGGGAGTATTAGTTGTTTGTAACAGATCACCCAGAATCGAGTTTTCTCCTGTCACCTCAAAAGCTTGAGCAACTCTTAACAGGTAGGAACCAGCAGGTAAAACATTGAAGTTATAAAACCCGGCTTCATTGGTGAGGTCTAAAGGTTCGTTCCCATTGTAGAAACCATCGTTGTTCAGGTCAATGTAGACCGGAATATTCGGTAAGGTGGCATCCACAAAGGGATCGTATAGCTGATTCTGGGGGACAGACCCATTGGGATCGACAACGATATTGCCGTTATCGTCGTAGATGTAGTTGTAGATTCCTTGTAAGTTATTATCTACAAAGACAACCCCAGAAATATTGCCACTCAAAGACGGAACAATAGGAGTGTTAACAACTGCCGCCGTATTTGCAATATTAAATGTAGCTAAATCGGTAGCGGTTCCCGTCAGAGTCACAGGGGTTGCAGCCGTTGTTCGTGTGAAACCAGGAGGAACAACTTGTCCCACGAGGTAATTTCCTGCCACTAGGTTAGGAAACGAATAAAGACCATTAATGTCAGTGATACTAACCTGTTCTAAGCTTTCAGGTAAACCATTGCCATTAGTATCTAAAAAGACAGTCACATTGGGCAGTGCTGCGTCTCCAGCATCAAAGATGCTGTTGAAATTAATATCATTAAATGTTGTACCGCTGAGAATACTCACGATTAGACTCCTCCACCAGAGTGAATTGCGAAACGCATCGAAAACCTAGACTGATTCCGTTTGAATTAGGGTAGAACTCTTTGCTCAACCTTCAACTACAACCCTTGATCGGAATCACCAGGGTGTATCCAGTTCAAGCCAGATACGAATTCTACATTATCGTAGGCAACTATATCAGACTTCCTGGATATCTGGCAATTTGGATCGCCAGATTGAATTACACTTTGCCATTAATAGGCATCTTGCAACTCATGGAAATCAGGAGAGATATAATCTTTTCTTAAAGGCCAACCCACCCAATCTTCAGGCATGAGAATTCGTTTTAGATTGGGATGACCTTCGTAGACGATACCATACATATCGTAGGATTCTCGCTCCTGAAAATCTGCTGCTTTCCATATCCAGTAGACCGAAGGGACTTTGGGGTCATCCCGTGGGACGAAGACTTTGACGCAGATTTCCTGCGGTTGTTCCACGTCATCATCAATTTTAACTAAATGATAAACACTGACGAGGGCATCCCCAGGGCCAGCATCATAGGCACATTGACAACGTAAGCAGTTAAACCCATAAGCATACAGGGCAGTGGCAAGGGGAATCAAGTAGTCTCGATCAACTTTAATAATTTCCACCCCCATAGCATTAGGGCCAAGGGATTGATGGTCAAAGCCATTTTCACTCAACCACTGGGAGACTTTCCCTGCTTCAACTAGGGGCGCTTCAACTTCAGAGTTAGCCACGTTTTTCCTCCTTTGTCCGTTCGGCAATTAAGGCGGGGGGCACTGCCCCTCCCATCGCAACGGTTAACTGTTTGGGGGGAACCTGACGGGATTCTGTGACTAAATATTTACCTGTTAAAATCGGTTCCACAGGTTTCATATTATGGGGGCGGGTGTAATAGCGATGGGTTTGTTGGAGATTGGCCCGCTCCTGTAAGGAATCGTTAGCAATTTTCTTGCGAAGTTTGATTACTGCGTCGATAATTGCTTCGGGACGGGGGGGACACCCAGGAATATAAACATCCACAGGAATTAATTTATCCACGCCTCGCACCGCCGAGGGGGAGTCCATACTAAACATTCCCCCGGTAACCGTACAAGCTCCCATAGCAATCACATACTTAGGTTCGGGCATTTGTTCGTACAAACGCACCAAAATCGGAGCGTATTTCATGGTAATGGTTCCGGCGGTAATTAGTAAATCCGCCTGTCGAGGACTAGACCGGGGAACTAGACCAAAACGGTCGAAGTCAAACCGGGAACCAATTAAACCCGCAAATTCAATAAAACAACAGGCTGTACCGTACAACAGCGGCCATAAACTAGATAGCCGGGCCCAATTGTAAAGATCATCCACCGTTGTCAGAATCACATTTTCCGAGAGTTCTTGAGTAACTTGGGGTCGCTCAACCGGATTAATAATTTTTTCCATTTCGGGTGAAACGCTTTGAGTCATGGTTTTATCACTTTTTATGACCATTCCAATGCACCTTTACGCCAGGCGTAAACCAGTGCAATGACAAGAATTGAAATAAAAATCAAGGCTTCAATAAAGGCCAAGAGTCCCAAATTGTGGAAGACAACGGCCCAAGGGTAGAGAAACACGGTTTCAACGTCGAAAATCACAAACACCAAGGCGAACATATAGTATCGGATGTTGAATTGAATCCATGCTCCTCCAATCGGTTCGTTACCGCACTCATAGGTGGTGCGACGGACGCCAGCACGGCTTTTTGGCCGTAAGACCTTGGATACAGTCAAAGCCAGGACTGGAACTAGGCTGCATAAGATTAGGAAGCCTAAAAAGTATTCGTAGCCACTAAGAACAAACACAATAAATCAAAGATCGCTCTAAGTTTGTAACTGATTTTTTACATTTTGACATACTGTTGTTGATCCTGCTGCGGGAATGGGCGGACGTCTGTTGTGATTTGCTCAAATTTTGTAATATTATTTAATAGTTATTCTAATAATCCCAAACTCATCCGGTGTTGAAGTTATGAGTGACTCAGCCACTGAAGTTACGGCTCTTGATCGCCATGAGTGTAAGGCTTGTGGCTATGTCTATGAACCCAAGAAAGGGAGTTCTAATGTGCTTGCGGGGACAGCCTTTACCGATTTACCGAACAAATGGCGTTGTCCGGTTTGTGGTGCCCCCTCAAGCCAATTTATCAATATTGGCTCTAAGGAAAACCCCTCTGGGTTTGAGGAGAACCAAGGCTTTGGTTTAGGGGTCAATACCTTGACCGCCCAACAAAAAAATCTCTTGATTTTTGGGGCCTTAGCCCTGGGATTTTTGTTCTTTATGAGTTTGTATGGCTTAAGTTGAGGGAGTTCAAATTTGATTAAATCTGATGCACATTGTTAAATTTTTGCAAAAAATCGTTATAGTATTGACAGTTGCTCTGATCTGTGTTAGCTGTCGCTACTTACCACAACTGAGTTACAACCCCTGGGAGGTGGTTCCCACGGGAACCCAGGCCAATTTAGCTGATATTGCCTTTACAGGAACTAACCCCCAACAGGGTTGGATTGTGGGTAGTGAGGCTACGCTACTGGAAACAACTGATGGCGGTGACCATTGGGACGTGAAACAACTGGATTTAGGGGAAGAAAAAGTTCGCTTCAACTCCATCAGCTTTAACGGTGCTGAGGGTTGGATTGTGGGACTTCCCTCGATTTTGCTACACACGACCGATGAAGGTCAAACTTGGGATCGGATTCTTCTGAATGCCAAGTTACCCGGCGCCCCCTATAGTATTGTGGCTGTGAGTCCTAATAGTGCTGAGATGACCACGGATTTGGGCGCAATTTACCAAACCCAAGATGGCGGTAAAACCTGGACGGCTCTGGTTGAAGATGCGGTGGGTTTTGTCAGAAATTTGTCTCGCGCTGAGGATGGTCGCTATATTAGCGTTTCGGCTAAGGGCAATTTTTACTCGACTTGGGAACCCGGCTCTCAAGCCTGGGAACCTCATAATCGTTTTAGCTCTAAGCGATTAGAAAAAATTGGCTTTGGTCAAGATAGCCGTCTATGGATGATTGCTCGTGGGGGTGAATTGCGGTTTACTGATCCTGAGAATTCCCAGGCGTGGGGTGAACCTATTAACCCTGAATATTCTACGAGTTGGGGATTTTTGGATTTAGCCTATCGCACCCCGGAAGAAATTTGGGTTAGTGGTGGTAGCGGAAATCTCCTGTGTAGTTTTGATGGGGGTAAAACTTGGCAAAAAGATGGGTCAGTGGAAAATGTCCCTTCTAACCTTTACAAAATTAAGTTTTTTGACCCGGAACAGGGTTATGTCCTAGGTCAAAGGGGGACTTTACTTCGTTATCAGGGTTCTAACCCAGAAACTGCTTAAACTGATAATTGAGAAATCAATGGAGTAGGCTTGTTCCACATTCCCTGCTCCCGTATGATTAGATTTGAGTGTTCAACTGTTGATGCAAGGAGATTTAACGATGTCAGGAACAACTGGAGAGCGTCCTTTTGGGGATATTATTACCAGTATCCGGTATTGGGTAATTCACAGTATTACCATTCCGGCTTTATTTGTTGCAGGTTGGCTGTTTATCAGCACGGGTCTGGCTTACGATACTTTTGGAACCCCTCGCCCCGATGAGTATTTTACTCAACAACGGCAGGAAATTCCGATTGTAAGCGATCGCCTGAATAGCAAAAAACAAATTGGCGACTTTTCGAGTAAATAGTTGACATAGGAGTTTAATAAGATGGCAACTGGTAGCAGTTCCAATGAACCGATAACTTATCCGATTTTTAGTGTTCGTTGGTTAGCAATTCATACTTTAGCAGTACCTACGGTTTTTTTCTTGGGTGCGATCGCGGCTATGCAATTTATTCAACGATAGGAGACTAACTATGGATCGCAGTAATAATCCTAATCGCCAACCTGTGGAGTTGAACAGAACTTCACTCTATTTGGGTTTGCTGTTGGTTTTTGTTGTGGGTATTTTGTTCTCCAGTTATTTCTTTAACTAACTGGATTTTTGATCGATTTAACAATTTTGGATCTTGCCAATCGGAAACGTATTTTTTTACAAAATATTAATCCAAAATCTCCTATCCAAAATCTAAAATCCCTTGTCAATTAAGCTTTGAATTAACGAGGTAAAAACTGTGTTGCAATCAGGTAGACTTCCTTTGTGGTTAGTCGCCACTGTTGCCGGAACTGGCATTCTAGTGGTGGTTGGTTTGTTTTTCTATGGTTCCTATGTGGGTATAGGTTCTTCCTTCTAAGACCGATGTAGGAGGATCAGCAAGCTATTTTTAGCAGCAATCCTCCTAAAACCCTCATATTTAACAAAATCCTGCTCCCTTTGGTTGAGTGGGATTTTTGTTATATAGCAGGGAACAGGGATCACGGATTTAAGAGGATTTCACGGATTTCACGGATTTTAATCTGTGTTATAGCATGGAATAGGGAACACCGCAGGAAAAGAGGCGCGACTGCTATAATCTGTGTTAATCTGCGTAATCCGCTTAAATCTGTGATCGGATTTCACGGATTTTTTTGGGGTGGGTTCATCCTATTCAACAGTAAACCGTCAACAATTATCAATATGTTAAGTCGTGTTGCAGATTCTATTTATTGGTTAAATCGTTATGTAGAACGGGCGGAAAATATTGCTCGTTTTATTGATGTCAACCAAAATTTATTGTTAGATTCTCCTTCTGGTGTTCAACAACAGTGGAAACCAATAGTCGTAACAACGGGAGACTTAGAACTATTTAAAGAACGTTATGGAGAAGCTACCGAAGAAAATGTGATCCGATTTTTAACCTTTGATAGTAATTATCCAAATTCTATTTTATCTTGTTTACGCGCAGCCCGGGAAAATGCTCGTTCGGTTCGAGAAATTATCTCCTCAGAAATGTGGGAACAAGTGAATGAATTTTATATGATGGTTAGAGATGCTGCTTTGACAGATAGTTCCTATCAACTCTCGGATTTTTTCTATCAAGTGAAAATGCGAGGACACCTTTTTGCTGGAGTTATGGATGCTACGATGTCCCATAATGAAGGGTGGCATTTTGGCAATATGGGGAGATTATTAGAGCGGGCTGATAAAACCTCTCGAATTTTAGATGTGAAGTATTATATTTTGTTACCTTCGGTGCAGGATGTGGGAACAACTATTGATGAAATTCAGTGGATTGCATTGTTAAAATCTGCCAGTGCTTATGAAATGTATCGTAAACGCAAACAACACCGAATTAAACCTTCTATGGTGGTGGAATTTTTAATCTTAGATCGAGAATTTCCTCGTGCAATTGAATATTGTTTGTTACAAGCCGAACACTCGCTTCAATGTATTACTGGAACTAGCCCAGGAACTTGGCAAAGCCCCGCCGAAAGGGAGTTAGGAAGGTTACGTTCTGAATTAGATTATATGACAATTGAGGAGATTATGCAAGATGGAATTCATGAATTTTTAGATGATTTACAAAATCGGATGAATCATGTTGGCGAGCGAATTCATGAAGCCTTTTTTGCTCTTAAACCTGTTGCGAATCCTGTGGTATTCAGTCAAACTCAAGCCAGTTCATAACCGATCAAATTCCCGGTTTTGATTCCTAACCCGCAGGGGAAGAATCATCTGTAACCTCTGTAATTAGGTGTTTTCGGCGGTCGTTGACAGGAAGATTTAGGATAGACTGCGATATCCCAGATCGAATTTCAGCAAAATTGGGCTTGGGGATCAACTTGGAAAATTCGTGAGTTGCCATCACCTGGCGTGGTAAAATGTGTAAAAATTCGCCCACATAATTTTTAGAGAGGTATATTAATTTATGGAAGCAGCACTGCTGTTAGGAAAGCTACCCGAAGCTTACTCCATTTTTAGCCCCGTCGTTGACATCCTGCCCGTTATCCCCGTATTTTTCCTGTTGTTGGCTTTCGTTTGGCAAGCCTCAGTCGGATTCAAATAAAAAAAGCCAGTTGAAGCTATCAGGGTTAAGCTGGAAAATTGAGGGGGTTAGCTCTGTTAAATCTAGGGTTTAACTTCCTTTGTATTTCTAACTTAACACTGATAGCAATTTCAGGTTAATACTACTGTCTGGCGCCAATAGTTTTTTGGAATGCGGGTCTTTCTGTTAACCGTTTAATGTATTCTAAAACCGCCGGATAGGGGCTTAAATCCAACTTTAACATTAGGGGAATATAAGCCAAAATCGCACCCACGGCAATGTCGGCAACGTTCCATTCATTGCCCATTAAAAAGGGTTGTTTAGTCAAAATTTCATTCAAAGGATTCAGTAAACGAGGGGTTTCTTTTTCCCGATACGCTTCTATAAAAATCCCGGTTCCTAACGTAGCATTTCCAAATAATACCCATTGTGTAATTAGGGCTCGTTCTTCAACAGAATTGGGTAATTTGCCATGTTTTTCGGCTAAATATAACAAAATCGCTCCCGACTCCCACAATTGAAAATCTCCTTCTACAATTGCCGGAACTTTACCAATAGGATTAATTGATAAAAATTCTGGTTGCAGGTGTTCTCCGGCTGGCATATCTAATAAAATAAACTCGTAGGGAACCTCAATTTCTTCTAAATACCATTGGACAATTGAAGCCCGACTGCGAGCGCCACCATACAGTTTTAACATTGATCTTTATCCTTTTTTAAGATTAGAACTCTCTCCAAGAGTTTATCATTAAAAGTGTTAGAACCAGAAGTGATTCAACGGATTATTCGGAGTGATATTATGCAAGAATCCACCATGTATCAAGAAATTTTGCGACAAGGTAAAGAACAAGGTCGTGCGGAAGGTCGGACTGAAGCACTACAACAAGTGGCGATTCTATTACTCAAAATGGGGATGAGTTTAGAACAGATTGCTGAAACAACGCAGTTAACAGTTGCACAAATTCAAGCGTTACAAGAAAACCAAGAACAGGACAATCAAAATAATTAAAGATGGGGGGCAATTTCCTAGACATTCAGTTAATACCCCAGGATTTTGCCCCCATTTTAGTCTCTCAAATATAATTAAAGAACTTGATGAGTATAAGCGTGTTGTTTGACATTATCTTCGCTGCGAATAATTCGCTCAGAATTTAAAACTCGTTTTCGTTCTAAGGAATAATTAAATTCTTTAAAGCTTGTTCCTAATGGCATAAGAGTTTTAGCTTGGGGGCGATTCTTGTAAGTGCGAGTTGCAGCGATCGCGCGATCGCTAAAATTCTCACAAAAATGGGCGTCTGTTGTTAATTCTGGAGGAATTTTAGCGTCTCCGTTAATTAAAATAGAACCTAATGTTACCGCCAAAGCTATTTCATAAGAAGTAGGAACTCCTTTAAGAATTGCTTCTAAAGCCGCCGAGGGAATGGGTTCAACTACTTTCACTTGATTAACTTCCCCATCTTCTTTAATAAAACAGGTGGCTAAACCAATGACGACATAATCATCAGTGGAGAGATCAGGGGCGTTAGGATATGCTGTTGCAGTTGTCATAGAAATTTATTGGTTCAGAATCCAAGAATAATTCGCTGGTTGCATTGTACCAAGTTCCGATTATTCCCCACCTGACCCCAATTCGACCGTTAAAGTGTCTAAACCCTTACCTGACTTAAACAACAGGGATATTGCGAAAGTTTTGGAGCTTAATATTTTGCTAAAACTTTTAACTAAACTTTATATTAGGGGATAGGGCTTTTTAGAAGCCACCGAAAGCAGATCAATCCATCAGGAAGTTTTATGATAGTAAAGATTTCTAGGAAGGAAGAAGATGAGTAATAACGTTCTTGTGATTCAAGATTCAGAATTTGACTCTGAAGTCCTAAAAGCAAAACAACCTGTTTTAGTCTATTTTTGGGCGAGTTGGTGTGGCCCTTGTCGGCTAGTGTCTCCTTCGATGGAAGCGATCGCCACAACCTATAGTGATCGCTTAAAAGTGGTAAAAATGGAGATAGACCCCAATCCTATAACGGTGAAATTCTATGCAGTGGAAGGGGTTCCAGCCTTAAAATTATTTAAAGCTGGAGAGGTTGTACAGTGTTACGAAGGAGCCATTCCTAAACCTAAATTGATCGATTGGCTAGAAGCCGGTTTGTCAGCTTAATCAATCACAAACACGGATTAGAAGGATTCCACAGATTACACAAATTAAATAAGAAGATTAAATAATCTGTGTAATTCGTGGAATCCTTTTAAATCTGTGGTAAAAATTTTAACTTTCCCCAGTTTAGACCAAAGGCAATATTGAGATTTTCTAAAGATTCCACTAGCCAAGATACTTTATCTCTAGGGAAAGTAGCATAATGGTTAAATAAAATCGAAAACCGTTTTTCTAAATCCGATTTAACCTTACGACAAATTAAGACAATTTTTAATAGTAAACCGATAGAATGAGTTACGCCTAGGTTACTGCTTAAATCTAAAAACACAAAGTGATGGGGTTGTTGGGGACTTTCTACTACTAGGAAATTTAATAACTTGCGACAGGTTCCAGCCATTAGGGTATCATTCACTTTCTGACTATCATTGTGTGAAAGAGTCCCTTGTAGTTCTCGGTACAAGCGATTATTAAAGTGTTTTTTTGCATATTTAGTATCAACGGTATCAGTCAAATATTCATAAAATTCTTCTTTAAACGTCCGATAAGTGCGAGCCTTATGGCTTTGATTAACAAAAATTTTAGCTAAATCATCATAAGTATGATAACCGTCAACTTTACCCGTAAAATGTTTCAGGGCAAAATTTAACTTTTTGTCCGTTAATAAAGTCGGATTTTCCACGGTCGGTAAGATTAACCGTTGTTCCAGGGGAATATGTTTAAATGTCAGATATTTAGATAAATCATCCTCAAAGGTTTCTTGTGCTTGCATCCGCATATCCCGAATTTCCTGACGTTGTTCATCAGGACTATCATCGGTTAAAAAACAATGATCGTATAAATAGGGATAACGACTAATTAAACCTTCTACATGATCGTTTTTTTTATCTGCTTCCGCTCTAATTTTTTCCTCAAATACTTTGCTCAAACGCCGGAGAGCTTGGTATTGTTCGGTTTGGGTAAATCTTTTAACTAATGAACGCAAGCGTTTTGCTGTCCAACAGGATGGTAAACCCGATGGAGTTTGATCAAAAATATTAATCAGTTCTGGAATCGCCCATTGATGCCGAACTTGTTTACGCCATCGGTTAATTAAAATATAACAACTACGGTTAAGAACATATTGAAATTCTATATTTGCTAAATCCGAATCAACAATCCGACCTAAAGCTAAATTAACCGCTAAATCGGGGTATTCTCCCCCTTGTACAAACAGATTAAAGAAACGCTGAATCAGTTTTTGGGGTTGTTCGTTATCAACACACCATTGTAGATGAGCATAAACGACCTGCTCATCGGAAGAATGGTAATACTGACTAAACCCCGAATTATTCACGTTATCACCCCTCTTTTTTTAGGGTATAGATCGAACACGGTGAGACCCTCTCAAAACCCCTAGCCCACACTAATAATAAGTTTTTCCACCGATCTGGTTTCGGGGTATGCCCCTACTAGGAGGCACGAAGCCCCGTCACTTCAGTACGGGGTGCTGACAAATTTAGGTAAACACTAACCAAAGATTACTACAAATTTGGGGTGGAGTGTATATTCAACACTGATACATATATTTTAGTGATAAATCAATACAACTTATATAAAGATTTAGTAAAGACCAGCCGACAATTGTAAAGATTGAGTAAAGCTAGATCATAGTATTTGATCGCGGTTAATATCTATAAAGCGGGCAATAGGGAATGGGCAATGGGCAATAGGTATTAACAACGGGCAATAGGGAATGGGCAATGGGCAATGGAAATCCCAACCGATTGCCTATTGCCTATTCCCCATTCCCTGCTATGGCTCCTAGTGCTTTGAGTGTAACTTTTTGAGCAGTTGTGATTCCGGTCACACCTGTAATGTTCAAACCATTGTATGGTTTATCGGCGCGTAAGGTTTTTAAACACTCATCGGTGTGTAAATCCCAAATCTTAATCCCTTGATCATGACTACCACTAGCTAAAAAACGGCCCTGAGCATCAAAATTAACTGACCAGACGGGGTGATTATGACCCTCTAGGCCCGGTTTAGGAAAAACCCTCACGCATTCCCCCGTAGCGATGTCCCACAATTTAACATTATGATCATAACTTCCGCTTACCCAAATTGTGCCACCCTGATCCAATAAAATTCCCTGGACTCGTTCAAAATCACCCGACCAAGTTTGCAGACATTCACCCGTTTTAACATTCCAACATTTCACCGAACGATCATAACTACCACTAACTAAAATAGAACCATTCGCAGTAAAACCCAGAATATGAACCCGATCACTGTGACCTTCAAGAACCGCCGAACATTCACCACTTTCCAAATTCCAAAGTCGAATCTTCTGGTCATTACTACCACTAGCTAAAATCGGATCTTTAGGACTAAAAGCCACCGCACCCACCCAACGCTCGTGACCTTCTAAAGTTTGCAAAAGTTCTCCCGTTTGCACATCCCAAAGTTTCACCGTTTGGTCATCACTAGCACTTGCCAATAGCATACCCTCAAGATTAAAAGTTACCGCTTGAATCCGATCACCATGACCATGTAAGGTTTTCAGACACTCTCCCGTCCGTGTATCCCAAAGTTTGATAGTGCGGTCATAACTACCACTAGCAACTAAGCCGCCATCGGGACTAAAAGCCACCGACCACACCCAGTCCTGATGACCCTGTAACCGTTTGAGACAGCGACCCGTCCCCACATCCCATAGTCGCACCCTATTATCATCACTACCACTGGCTAGGCGTCTACCATCGGGACTGAGAACAAACGACCAGATCTGATGACGATGACCGCGTAAAGTTCGCAACCGTTGTCCGGTTTGCACATCCCATAACTGCACCATCCGATCAACACCTCCCGTCGCTAGAGTTTGGCTATCGGGACTAAAAGCCAAAGAACAAACCTGACTTTCCAGTCCGGTTAAGGTCTTTAAACAAACTCCGGTTCTGATATTCCAAAGTTTCACTGTTTGGTCATCGCTACTGCTGGCTAATAATTCCCCGTCTGGACTAAAAACCACGATCCACACGGAGTCCTGATGACCGTGAAAGGTATGGAAACTGTGACCTGTATTAACATCCCAAAGGCGGATCACTTCTTCGTCGGTGCTACTAGCGATCGCATGAATTTTACCTGGAATTGAGGTCGAACGCACGAAAGCAACGGCCCAATTCCAAGCATTATCCCCGTAGAAGGTGCGTAAACATTCTCCGGTTTGCAGATCCCAGAGTTTAACAGTTTGGTCTTCACTGCTACTAGCGCATTGCCTACCGTCGGGACTAAAGATAACCGTGCGGATGCTATCAGTGTGTCCCGTGAACCGATGCACACATCGTTGTGAACCAATATCCCAAATTCTGATGCTCCGGTCATCGCTACCACTCGCTAACAAATCTCCTTGGGGGCTAAAACCAACACAGTTAACAGTTCCTTCATGTTCCCACCAACGGTTTAAACACTCTCCGGTCGAGACTTTCCACAGCCGCACAGTTTGATCATCACTCCCACTGGCGAGTAAAGTCGCATCGTTATTGAAGCTGATGGACTTCACCCCCCCCATTTGTCCTTGACAAACTAAGAGTTGTTGACCCTCTGCGACTGTCCATAAAATAACTTTGCCTTCTGCATCTCCGGTGGCTAAAATTCCCTGAGATCCCAAGGCGACAGTTAGGGAATTTCCTAGGGTTTTGGCAAAAACTGATCGAGATAAATCGGAACCCGAAAAGTCAACATTTTGTAAATTAGCATCTTGTAAATAGGCTTGCCAAATTGTTAATTGAGAAAAGTCATAGTCAGCCAAATCTAGGTCTAAGTTATGGCTCATATTCAATATATTACCACCACCATAACCAGAGGAATGACGGTGTTGTTTCAACTGCCCAACCAGGGTTTGAAATTTTTGCTTGAGTTCTCCTGAAATTCGATAACGGTTTGAGAGTTTTTGGACAATTGGCTGTAGAATTAAACGAGTTTGACTTTCTCTAATATAGTCTTTGGCTTGGGATTTTATTAACGGATATTGATTCAGAATATTAATAGTTTCGGTTTCGATTTCTTGGAGCATTTTTTCAATAAACCGTTCAATTATATATTCCATAACTACTGGTTGTTGAGTAAAGCCCCCACTACTTTTTTCGATTAGCGATCGCCGACTCAAGGATTCTAATGCTTCGATTAGTTCAACGGGGGAATTCATTGATAATAAATCTTTTCTTAAATCTGCCATAGTACAGGCTTCTCGATTAATTGCTAACCAGTACATTGTTTCTAGTTCTAATTCAGAAATTCGTCCCAATTGTTGTTCTAATAAATCCCTAATATCCCCAAATATTGCGGTTCCCTGTTGAATTTGTTGTAAAAATTCACTAACATTTCCGGCAAATAAATCATAAATAGTAGTAGTAACAATTTTCAATGCTAAGGGATTTCCAGCATAGCGTTCAATTAATTCTTGCCATTGTTCTGGGGAACTATAATTTCCTTTAGCTTGAATGATTTCTTGACAATTTTTAGTATCTAATCCCAGTAAAGGCAAACAACGAACTTTTAGAGTTTGACCTTCTAAAGCGGCAATTTCTTTAGGTTTTTCTCGACTGGTGATCAATAAACAACTTTGGTGTTGGGTTTCTCCTAAACGTTTAAATAGATCGCCGTAATTTTCATAACCAGGATAATAGCGTCCAACTCGATTTCCTTCTTGTAGAATGGATTCTAAATTATCTAAAATAATTAAACACCGTTTTGCTCTCAAGAATTGCATCAATTGAGAAATTTGACGGGCGGGATCTGGGGGAGCAAGGGGAACAAGGGGAGCAGGGGGAGCAAGGGGA
>DMPJ01000302.1:2671-3628 GCA_003456035.1 Planktothrix sp. UBA8402 | reverse complement strand
GCTTTAAATCTCGTTCTATTAGTTGCGTAAATCCTAGAATAGCATTCATCGGAGTTCGCAATTCATGACTCATGCGGGCGAGAAATTCACTCTTAGCACGGTTGGCGGTTTCTGCGGCTTCTTTAGCTTGCTGTAGGGCAATTTCAGCTTGTTTGCGATCGCAAATATCCCGAACAATTGCACAACCGTATTCTTTATTATTATATTCTAAATAACTCAAAGTAATTTCCACACTAATTTCTTGACCTGTTTTGGTTAAATGAACAGATTCAAAGGTAAGAGAACCCTGTTGTTTTAACTCCTCCCAAGAAATCGACCAGGCATCATCAAGAGCTTGAGTATCAATATCCTTAACCCGCATTTTTAATAATTCTTCCCGGGAATATCCCAAAGCATTACAAGCGGCTTGATTAACATCAAAAAATTGTGCTTTACTATCTGTAAATAAGAAATAATCTCTTGATTTTTCAATAGAAAACTGCGTTAATTTTAACTTTTCATTAATTTCTTTTCGTTCCGTAATATCTTCAATTACCCCCAAAATTCCAATCACATTTCCGTTAGAATCCTGCATAGGAATGCGACTAATATCTAACCATAATTGTCGGCCATCAGCAGCAAGTTTTTGTTTGGGTGCAATTAAGTGCATTTCCGCTTGTTTAGATGCCATTACCCGCCGATCTTGGGCACGAAAAAAGTCCCCAATTTTAGTGTCAGAAAATAAATCATGATCGGTTTTTCCTATCACATATTCTGGACTTTCTAACTGTGCAGCTTCCGCCCAATTTTTATTACATCCTCTAAAGACTAAATTCGTATCTTTCCAAAACACTTGCTGGGGAATATTATTTAAAATCAAACGTAAATATTCCTCTCGTTCTTTAATATCTTCCACTGCTAATTTACGTTGGGTAATATTCTGAATTTGACTCATCACAGAATAAGGTTTTCCCTGAG
>DMPJ01000302.1:0-2586 GCA_003456035.1 Planktothrix sp. UBA8402 | reverse complement strand
CTTGATCATCGGGATGGGTAATTTGATTAAATTGAAATTCCATCAATTCAGCTTTAGAATAACCCACAAACTTACAAAAAGAACAATTAACCTCTAAAAAACGCCCCTCCAAGGAAATTTCTACCATTCCAATGGGAGATAAATGGAACAAATCTCGCCAATGAGATTGACTTTCCTGGAGTGCAATTTCAAGTTGCTGACGAGCTTTAATTTCTGCTTCGATCTGCTGTTGTAATATTTGTGTTTCTGAAAATTCAGGAGTTTTCATAATTACCTTGATCTGATTTTGGTAATGTAAAATTAAATGTGGTTCCAATTTGCCATTCTGATTCTAACCAAATTCTCCCTTGATGACGTTCAATGATCTTTTTACAAATAGCTAACCCAACCCCAGTTCCTGGATACTCTTTATTGGTGTGAAGACGCTGAAACACTTGAAAAATCCGATCAAAATTTTCTGGTTTAATCCCGATCCCATTATCCTCAATTCTAAATAGCCATTCTTCGGGTTTTTCTTGAACAGAAATTACGATTTTAGGCTGAACATTAGGACTTCGATATTTAATTCCATTCGCAATTAAGTTCTGAAATAACTGTCCTAATTGAATCCGATCAGCCATTAGTATTGGCAGCTTCTCATAAGTAATAATGGCAAGACTATCTTCAATTGTACCATGCAAATCAGCTAAAGATTTCCTTAAAATTTCCTGACAGTCTGTGGGTTCAAAGTTACGTTTTTTGGTTCCGACTCGGCTATATTCTAACAAGTTTTTGATTAGTTCTTGCATTCTAATCCCCTCCTCTAAAATCGGGGTAACATACTCCTCAGCTTCCTGTTCTAAATTGATTTCAGATTTTAATGCTAATAACAGTTCCGCAAATCCGGTGATCGTTTGTAGGGGTTGTTGTAAATCGTGAGAAACTACATAGGCAAATTCTTCTAACTCTCGATTAGAACGCTTTAACTCTTGATTTAATGCTTCTAGTTTAATATTTTTATCTTGTAGTTGTTGTTGTAAACGACAAATAGTCAGTTGATTTTCAATCCTGGCAAAAACTTCTTCTACCTGAAACGGTTTAGTAATATAGTCAACACCGCCCAGGTTAAAGGCTTTAACTTTATCGAAAACATCATCTAAAGCACTTAAAAAAATCACCGGAATTTTAGCAGTTTCTTCCTGACTTTTTAAGATTTCACAAACTTGATATCCGTCCATTTCCGGCATTTTAATATCTAATAATATCAAGTTTGGTGGCTCATGGTTTACGGCCATTAATGCTAACTTTCCATTAATCGCACATTTAACTTCGTAGCCCTGTTCGCTTAAAGTCTTGGATAACAGCCTTAAGTTATCGGGGGTGTCATCAACAATTAAAATATGACCTTGACAATCTGACATAAAGTTTTTACCAAAAATCTGGGTTTAAAGTTTCGCCTTTTCCAGAATAATCTACTAGAATCCAGTTGGGTAAAAAAGTATTCAAAAGGAATAGGGGTCTAGGGCGTAGGTATTCGGATTAACTTAACCCAAAAACCCCTAAATCTTCCTCTTTATATAAAGGGGAACTTGAAAATCTTTACCTCGGATTCTTTTTACTAACCTTCTAAACTCTCCAAACTCAGGGGAACCATATCGCCTTGAAACGTGAGTCCCAGAAACATTGCTTGTTTCGGTCGGATAATATTTCCGGTTAAAACACAGCGTTCCTCTTGTTCAGCAATAGCAGAAATATGGGCGCGGATATCTTCTTTGGTCAAAGATGGTCGATAATCTCCAGATTTTTGTTGGACATAATTCCACAGTATGTCTCGAATCAATGCTTGATAACCTTTGTTCTTTGCTAGTCCTTTTAATCTCTCTTTAAGATCCCGTTCTAGGCGAATGCTTGTGACTTCCATATCGGTGGTTGAAGTTCGAGGAAGGGTATACATAATTTTTTCTCCTTGAATAACTAGACGTTTCTGTAATATTAGTGTAGTATAAATAACGTGAGATTGAAACTATCTAAATTAAGGTTTAGCTTTCCGGTGATNNGTGATCAACCTATCCACACTCTGGCAAAATTCCAATCATTTCAAGGGTTATGACTCCCACTGTGGAGTCAAACCGTGAGCAACCCAACTAGCGGATTAAAGAAATCTACCGTTAACCGTTAACCGTTAACCNNACCCTCAACCCCTAACAAACCCTTGCTTTTTGCGAAAAGGGATCGATTAATCCATGCTAAAGTTAACTTATACCGAAACAACCTTTCATATCGAGCGTCTGAGTCAATCTCCCGAGCAACTGGTGGCTCTGCGGGTGAAGTTGGCAATGCGAATCGGCCAAACAATGGTCGTTCAGCCTAGTTCAGCCTCGTTTCTCTTACCCGATGGTTTACCCGCCCTCTCGATGTTGGAGGCGTCAGTTCGTCAACAGCAGTCAGAAGCGATCGCTTTGTGTATGGCGGATGCAGACAGCATTGAAGTTAGTTTAACCGGAACTTGGATCACTGTTGATCCAGAGGGTGAAACTGGAATTTTTCTGACTGTTTTAGGCGATCGCACGGAATCTTTACTTTATCATCTGTGGCAACAAGTCAATG
>DMPJ01000278.1 GCA_003456035.1 Planktothrix sp. UBA8402 | reverse complement strand
TGTCAGCGTCCTCGCTGACTGGCTAAAAATAATATCAGCGAGGCGAGCGCGGATGCTCAAATAATACCAGCGAGCGCGGACGCTCGCACTACTGTAGATTATTTGAGTAGATATTGATATAATTTAAGAATAATTGAGTATATTAAAACAGATAAATTCAATTAGGCAAAATTTTTGTAACTTTGTAAATATTATGGCTGATTGGTTAGAACATAGTGTCCAAGTTGAAGTTCCGGTTCCCATTGATGTATCTTGGAGTTTATGGTCAGATTTAGAACATATGCCGCGTTGGATGAAATGGATTGATTCGGTGACAATTTTAGAGGATAATCCTGATTTATCTCGTTGGAAATTAGCGACGGCGAATTTAGAATTTAGTTGGTTATCACGGATTTTAAAACAAATTCCTAATCAAATTATTCAATGGGAATCAGTAGATGGTTTACCGAATCGGGGAGCAATTAGGTTTTATGATCGGCATGGGAGTAGTATTGTTAAATTAACGATTTCTTATGCTATTCCTGGGATTTTGGGAAAACTGATGGATAATTTATTTTTGGGTGGAGTAGTGGAGTCAACTATTCAAAAAGATTTAGAACGGTTTAAGGATTATGCCATAGAATATTATGGTAATTCTTTAAATTAACATCCGTTAAAATCCTTGTTATGAATTTACCCTCGTTTTTATGGTTATGGAAAATTGCGGCTTGGTCGATGGGATTTTCTGTTTTTGCTTATGTATTGTTAGCGATAACAGGAGGATGGATGCTATATTCCCGTCAAAAGCAACAACCTCGACCCCAAATATTAAGAAATTTTCATTATCTTATCGGCGGGGGAATGGTGTGTTTAGTCTTAATTTTACTAACCGTTGGTTTAGTTGGAACTTTGGGATATTATGGTAGTTTAGGACATTCAATTCATCTAGCCGCCGGATTAATTGTGGTAAGTTTAGTATTAGGATCAGCTGGGAGTGCTACCCAAATTAACCCTAAAAATCCCTGGGCGCGATCTCTCCATCTTAGCCTAAATATGGGTTTATTTTTTGCTTTTACTGCGGTGTCTTTATCCGGGTGGGTAATTGTCCAGAAATATTTACCTTAATTTAATTATTAATCCCAAACCTGATCATCAATAGACTGGGATGATCATTTTTCAACACAACTGAATAAAATCAGGACTAAAATATTATTTTTGGCCTTAACTTCTGTTTGGACGTCTCTACAGACTCCAAAAAGCAAGATACAATCAGGATAGAATTGATCTAAGTGGAATTCCCGTTCAACGATTGAAATGGTATAACCGTTGATTTCCGGATCTACGGTTGTGCAGAATTGTTATCTTTAGGGTATGGGTGCAAATACAACCTCGTTTACTTCCAAATAGCACGTTTAAGGTCATACGCCATGAAATTGCGAAAAAAAACACTGATCATTATTGGTGCGGCCCTGATTGGGTTAATCGTGGCGATGTATATTACTGCGTCTATACTGCTAGTGCATGATTTTCGACACCTAGAAAGCCAGTATGTCCGTCAAGATATTATTCAGGCTTTAAATGCGATTAATGATGATTTAGATAGTTTAGACTTAATTGCTCAGGATCAGGCGAAATGGGATGACACCTATCAGTTTATTGATGCTCACAATTATCAATATATTACTTCTAATTTAGTTGATACTACCTTCGCTGACCTCCGACTCAATTTATTGATTCTGATTAATTCTCAGGGTGAGATTGTTTTTAGTAAAGGATTTGATTCCCAACGTAATCAGGAAACACCAATTCCCCCTAGCATGACCTCCCATCTTGTCTTAAATAGCCCCCTTTTAGCTAGTCTCAAACAACCCAATTTAACTCCAGTTGCGATTCAAGGAATTATTATTTTACCTGAAAATCCATTACTGGTGGTTTCACGACCAATTTTAACCAGTAGCGCATCGGGCCCAAGTCGAGGGGTGTTGATTTTAGGGCGTTATCTTGATAGTGCAGAAATTCAAAGATTAGCTGAAATTAGTCAACAGTCTTTGACTCTGAATCCAATTTCTGAGGATACAGCTAATCACACCTTTCTATTCTTTCCTCAAACTCAACCCTATACTGAAAAAATTATCGATCTCCAAGCGATTCAGTTGCAAGCTTTGAATCCAGAAACGGCGATCGCATCAGCAACTATAGCAGATTTGTATGGACAACCAAAATTATCTTTACAGATTCAAGTTCGCCGTCCTATTTATCAACAAGGTCAAACAACTTTAGCCTATTTTACCTTGTTTTTATTAATCGTAGGGTTAATATTTGGAGGAATTACTCTATTATTGTTAGAAAAATTAGTGCTTTCTCGACTTACACATCTGAATAATTCCGTTGATGAAATTGGTGAAAGTGGAAATTTAGCCTTGAGAATTGTCGTCACCGGTCATGATGAATTATCGAGTTTAGCAGAAGCGATTAATGGAATGTTACAAGCCTTAGCTGATGCCCAATTCCAAGGTCAAGAAAGTGAGCAACGCTATCGCTTAATGGCGGAAAATTCGACGGATATGATTACCCGTCATTCTCCAGAAGGAGTATTTTTATATGCGTCTCCCGCCTGTCGGAGTTTATTAGGATCCTAACCGGAAGAATTAATCGGAAATCAGTTACCTCGCTTCATTCATCCCGATGATTTAGATGTAATTGTTAAAGCCTATCAGATTATTTTACAACAAAATGTAATCTACACAATTGAATATAGAATTTGTCACAAAAATGGCGATTATATTTGGTTTGAAACCACCAGTAGCTCGATTAGAGATCAAACCACCGGAAGTGTATATGAAATTATTGGAGTATCCCGGGATATTAGTGAACGGAAACAACGGGAACAACAACTTCAAGACAGTGAATCTTCTATTAGAACCCTCTATCAAATTACCTCTTGTCAGGACTTCACCTTTGAAACTCGACTACAACAGATTTTAGAATTAGGCTGTACTAAATTTGGTTTAGAATATGGCATTTTATCCGAGGTTAAAATCAATGATATTATCTCCAAAGAAGATGGTCAAGAAGATAGTTATTCTTATAAAATTATAGCCGTAATTACCCCCAATCAATCTATTCAAAGCGGACAAATTTATAAACTAGAAGATACCTTTTGTCAAGTGACAGTTAAAGCTAAACAACCTCTTTATTTTGAATCAATTAAATTTTCCGGTTTGCCCTTTTGTCCAGCCCATAGTATTTTCCCAATTGAAGCCTATATGGGGACTCCGGTAATTGTAGATACAGAGGTTTATGGAACTATATCTTTTTGGAGTTCTCAAGCATTATCAGAGCCCTTTAAAGCGGTAGATAGAGACTTATTAAAATTAATGGCACAATGGATTGGCGGTGAAATTGAACGTCAAGAAACCGCTAGTGCTTTAGCAAAAGCAAGGGATCAAGCCTTAGCAGCAACCAGGGCAAAAAGTGAATTTTTAGCTACTATGAGCCATGAAATTCGTACTCC
>DMPJ01000411.1 GCA_003456035.1 Planktothrix sp. UBA8402 | reverse complement strand
ACGATAAAAAATAACTTAATTGGGGATAAATTAGACCTCCATTTCATAAGGAAAAAAGCCATTAATTTTCCAGACTTAAAATAGGATACAATTTCAAATTTCATACTAATACTCCTTATTTAAACGAATTGAACAACAGCACCCGCACTGGGTAAGGTGGTATCCAAATCAGGAACACCCACCAAGACCAGATTACCAACACTAGCAACGGATGTTCCAAAATTCAAGTTGGTATCGGAATTATCCGTAACCGGACTTAAATAAGTTTGAACTAAATTTCCGGTTCTCAATTCATAGCGAAATGTTCCTCCTAAATTCCCTAAACCGTAGCCCGGAGAACCAATCAAAACCTCGTTTCCTATCAAGGCTAGGGCTTGACCAAATTGATTAAATTCCTCCACTTTAGGAGCATTATAACGTTGTAAAACCGCTCCGGTAATCCCATCGAATAAAAAGGCGGTTCCCCCATCTATTCCCCCCTGGTCGTCTCCTGGCGCACCGATTAAAATATCTCGACCAACACCCGTCCAGGCGACGGAATAACCAAAATTATCTAACCCGGGATTAGGATTTTTAAAGGTTTGTAAAAGCTGTCCGGTCACACTATCAAAAATATAGGCTTCACCGGGTTGTTTTCCCCCGGTTGGAGTTAAACTGGCGGGCGCACCAATTAATACTCTATCTCCACCAACCGCCGCCACAGACGCACCAAAAAAATCATTAATTTGAGGGTTAGGATTCAAAAATGTTTGCAACAGTTGACCCGTATTTCCATCAAATAAATAGGCGATTCCTCCGGCGGGTGCTAAGGTGGAATCACTAGGCGCGCCAACAATAATATTATTGCCTAAAGTTGCCACGGAATAGCCAAATAAATCAAATACATTTGGGGTCGGATTATTGATAGCTAAATAGGGCGTTTCCGTGGCGGGACTAAACCCATAAACCGCCCCAGAATTAGGAGCTAAACTACTATCTTGAGATGCACCAATAATAATATTATCTCCTAAAGTTGTAGCCACCGATTGACCAAATTTTGAAGTACCCGCAGTCGCAGAAGGGTTACGAAAAGTTAATGTTGGTTGTTGAGTTGTGAGATTGAATAAATAGGCGATTCCTTGATTATTGGTTTGACCCGGGGCGGTTATTGCTAACAAATTATTTCCTAACCGAGATAACTTGGAACCAAATTGAGCATTTGCTTCAGGAATCGGATTAACTAATGTTCCTAATGCTGAAGGTGGAATTTCATCATCTATAATGTCTAAAATCGCTTGATTAGGTGTGCCGATTTGGGCAAAATTAGTGGGGTTTTCTAAGGTTAAAAGTAAGTTAGAAGAATAATTGGGAACATTATTATTAACAATGGGAATTTTAATGATTTTAGGGGTAATATCCCCATTGGCAAAATTAACAATAATTGGTGTGGTATCAACTTGATTTCCCGTTGGCGTTAAGGGAGTAGGAATTGGAACCACCGTAACGCTGATTTCTCCATCATTTCCACTGTTTCTAACAACGGTAATCGGATTAATTACAGTCCCATTTTCATTAACAGCAAAGTTATCGGAACTAAAAGCTACAGACCCAGGAATAATAAAGTTAGAACGATTAATCTGATCTGGTTTAACTCCTTGTAAAACGGCTACAATTTCGCCAGATTTAGATTCTAAAACCGTACTATTTTCGGTTCTGGAGTCGGGTTTAAAGGTTAGATTTTCAAAACCCAAATCCCCCGTTAAAAAAATAATATCTTCTGCGGGTTTATAATCTACAATTATATCAGATAATTCCAGATTATTACTTAAATTATTACTATCTAAAACAAAAATATCTTTACCTTCTCCACCGATTAACGTATCACTTCCTGCGTCCCCAGAAAGCCAATCATCTCCGTCCTCTCCAATAATTTGATCATTGCCTTGACCCCCAACTAAAGTATCATTTCCTTCGCCTCCCGATACCTGATCATCTCCAGTATTTCCTGTTACTAAATCATTCCCCCCATCCCCTCGAACCTGATCATTTCCATTCCCTCCAAAAACCGTATCATCTCCATCTTCTCCCCCAATAAAATCATCTCCATCATTACCTTCAACCCAATCATTATCGGCGCCTGCTCTGAGTTCATCATTCCCTTGAACTCCGAATATAAAATCCTTCCCTAAATCCTCTCTAACTTGATCATTTCCTGACCCTGAATAAATGGTATCATCCCCTTCAAGTCCCGATAATTGAGTGGGATTATCAGGATCTACAAATCCCACAAATTGATCATTTCCTGCTTCTCCAAATAACAGATCATTGCCTTCTCCCCCTAAAATTTGATCGTCTCCAATCCCGCCAAATAGGGTATCATTTCCCCCTTCTCCAAATAATTGATCGTTATCTGAATTACCATAAATTAGTTCGGAATCTGATGAACCCCGAACCGTATCATCCCCTCCTAATAAAAAAGCACCTAACTTAAATATTCCCAATTCTCCAGGGAAAAATCTTACGTTTTCAGGGGTATTATCTCCGACTAAGCGAAGTAAACCTGTGGTAGAATCGGTTTCTGGTTTTAGCACCATAATGTTACAACCTATTTAGGATTGCTATATATAATCTAGCGAGCGAGGACGCTCGCACTACTACAAGAGGTACATAATTACCTAATCACTTATTTAGATTCTAAACAGCTTAACATTGCTAATCATATCATTGATTTTGCTGACTGCCAAAATTTAGAAATCGTTACAAATTGATAGCCATATTCTAATAATTTAGGAATAATTTCTTCAGCCGTTTTTGCCACATCTTTTCCCCCATTATAGCCATCATGGAGGACAATAATTGACCCATTTCGGGTTTGTTTGATCACCCGATGGGTGACAATTTCGACCCCAGGATGTACCCAATCTTCGGGGACAACACTCCACATCACCGGGCGATATCCCCAACTTGTTAATAAATCTAAAGTTCGGGGTAAAAATACACCGTTAGGGGGACGAACATCTGAGATTAATTCCGGTTCCAAACCACAGGCGTTAAAAATAGCAGTTTTAGTTTTTTCTAAGCTTTGTTTTAATTGAATTTCTGTTAACAAAGGGAAAGTATCGTGTTGATAACCATGTAACCCTATCCAATGACCTTGTTGATAGACTGCTTGGGCAATTTCAGGATATTTTTCTACCCATTGTCCTAACCAAAAAAAACTAGCTGTAATTTGAAACTGTTCTAAAACCTTTAATAATTCTAAAGTATATTGGGGGTGCGGCCCATCATCAAAGGTTAAGCAGATTTCCGGTTGAGATAAATCCCCATTCCATAGACATCGGGGAAATTTGGGGCTTAAAAGTGGATACAAATAGGGGAAAAATGAGGCAAATTGTAGTTTAAAATCGAAAGGGTTATTCATAAAGGTTAAAGTTCACAAATCTTTGTATAAATAAGTTGGTATTGGGTTAAAAAAAATGTACCATATTGATCGGTAATTAATTGGCAAATCTGACATGAAAAAATATGTTTGTAAAGTTTGTGGTTATGCTTACGATCCCGAATACGGTGATCCAGATGGCGGTATTGACCCGGGTACACCTTTTGAAGATATCCCAGAAGACTGGATTTGTCCACTTTGTAGCGCGGAAAAAAAAGATTTTGAACTAGAAGAATAAAGGATTAATTTGTCTAGTATACAGCCTTTAAAAGTGATTGTAATTGGGGGAGGAGCAGCAGGTTTTTTGGGAGCCATTACTTGTGCAAATCACCATACCCAGACTCAAGTAATTTTGCTCGAAGCCGGACAACAAACCCTGGCTAAAGTAAGGATTTCTGGGGGGGGACGGTGTAATGTCACCCATGCTTGTTTTGAACCGACTCAATTTGTACAAAATTACCCCAGGGGAAGCAAAGCCTTGCGCGGTGCTTTTAGTCGATTTCAAGCTAAAAATACCGTTGAATGGTTTGCTAGTCATGGGGTGAAATTAAAAACAGAAACCGACGGGAGAATGTTCCCCACAACGGACGATTCTGCTACTATAGTTAACTGTTTAATTAGAGTAGCAGAACAGGCGGGAATTAGGATTAAAACGCAAGCTCCGGTGGCTTCTATTTCCTATAATAATTATAACCCCCATCCTTTTAAAATTCAACTAAAATCGGGAGAAATTTTAGAAGGCGATCGCATTTTATTAGCAACAGGAAGTAACCCCTCTGGTTATAAGTTTGCTCAAGCTTTAGGACATACAATTATTCCACCAGTTCCCTCTTTATTTACCTTTAATCTTAAAGATAAACGATTTCAAGATTTAGCGGGAGTTTCTGTTAGTTCGGCGCGGGTTAAACTCCCCCAAGCTAAATTAGAACAAACCGGGCCCTTATTAATTACTCATTGGGGATTAAGTGGGCCAGCAATTTTAAAATTATCCGCTTGGGGGGCGAGGGTTTTATATGATTGTCATTATAAATCCCCTCTACAAATTAATTGGCTTCCCCAGGAACATCCAGAACAGTTAAAGGAAAAATTATTAGACCTAAAATCACAATTTCCTAATCGTTTAATTTCGGCAAATTGTCCGGTCGATTTACCTCGTCGTTTGTGGAAACAATTAGTTGATTATGTTGAAATTGATGAGGAAAAACGCTGGTCAGAAATTTCTAATAAATCTTTAAACCAACTAATTCAAGAGTTAACCCAAGGAAGTTATAATATTAATGGAAAAGGCGTTTTTAAGGAGGAATTTGTTACCTGTGGTGGAATAAATTTAAAGGAAGTTGATTTTAAAACCATGGAAAGTCGCTGTTGTCCAGGGTTATATTTAGCCGGAGAAATCTTAGATATTGATGGAGTTACCGGGGGATTTAATTTTCAAAGTGCTTGGACAACAGGATGGTTAGCAGGAAAATCCGTTGTTGGACTTTAGCCCAGGGAAAGAGCACGGAAGCGCAACAACAAATAACAACAAAAAAACTATCAAATTTTGGGTTTTCCGTCCTCTGATTTTGGAATATCTGGACAAGAATTTGTGGTTTTCAACTGATAACCTTGTTTCTCCATCGTCTCTACAAAATGAGTAGGATCTTGATTATTATTTTCAGGTAATATTTCAGGAGGATGATTTTTAAAATCTTGGCGTTTGTGTTTGAGTTTAGATTGTTTACCCATGATGTTGATATCCTGATAATTAATGTAAATAATGGTATAATAATTATAACACTTTGAACTATTTTAATTTTCTATATGATGGGTTATCTCAAGGGGAATGTTGCTGATCTTCAAAAAGGAACTGGAAATCGAATCACCCTATTACTCGATGTTAATAATATCGGGTATGAAGTGCAAATTTTACCTCGAATGAGAGCGGAATTACCCGCATTTGGGGAGTCGATACAAATTTTCACCCATTTACAAGTCCGAGAAGATCAAATAGTTTTATATGGCTTTTCTAATCTGGCTGAACGGGATTTATTTCGCCAATTAATTAGCGTTAGTGGAATAGGAACTCAACTAGCGATCGCTCTTTTAGATACCCTCGGACTTCAAGATTTAATTCAAGCAATTGTAGGCGGTAATACTCGTGTTTTAGCTAAAACTCCAGGCGTCGGAAGCAAAACCGCCGAACGCATCGCCCTAGAACTCAAAACCAAACTATCGGAATGGCGACTACAAGCTGGAATGCTTTCATCTACTCCCTCTAATATTACCCCAAAAATTCAAGAAGAAGTTGAAATGACCTTACTCGCCCTGGGTTATACTGGAGCAGAAGTAATGCAAGCTTTACAAGTTATTAGTCAAGATTCTAGTTTAGCTAAACAAACTAATTCCGATGAATGGATTAGAAGTGCGATCGCTTGGTTAAGTCAAGGAACTTGAATATTTTTGTGTTTTCGTGTCTTTGTGGTTGGGATTATTATTACCACGAAGACACTCATGACACAAAGAAATAAGTCTGTAATCCATTATAATTGAAAAGCTATAAGCTGTTGTGCATTTAAACTATATATTCCAGCGAGCGAGGACGCTCGCACTGCATAAGATTCAAGATTTCTGCATGACCAATTNNTTCAAGATTTATGTATGACTAATTTAGATGCAGCAACGGCTTAACGATAGCTCCTTTTTTTACTACCATTTGATTTCCTCTCCATCTTCTAAGGTATATAGATCGGGTTCATTATTAAGAAAGTTAAATGTCCCTTCTGAATCGGCTAAATGGGCGATTTCTTCTGGGGAAGGGTAAGAGAGATCAAGAAATAATTTTTGTTCAAGGAGAGTCCGTTCTTCCTGAGAAAGTGACTCAATAATTGTAATCAGAGATTCAACCAGTTTGGTGTTCATAATATTTACTCCAGATATCAATGTTTTTAGGATAACGGTGAGTCCATTTTATTTTCCTTTCTAGGTTTATTGTCTTAGGTGTTAAAAGAACCAATTTGTTGTTCTGCTAAGTTGTGCTTTTAAGAGTAATTCAAGTTGATCGTTAGTCATGGTGTGATAAAATCTAAAGTAAAATACCTTCTTTCCGAATATTTCTTAATAAAGGGCCTTGACGATGTAAAAATCGGTTTTCTTCCATAAATATACAGTTAATCACTTCATTATTTTGTAAAGATAAATCGGCAATCAATTGACCTGTACGTTTAATTTCTTGCCCGACTTGAACAGTTCCTTTCAATACCACTAATACATCAATATCTGAACCAATATCTGCATCTCCTCTAGCTTGTGAACCGAATAAAATTAGGGTAACTAAGCGGTTTTGATAGAGTTGCTCAAATTCGGTTTTGAGTTTTTGTATAATCTGTTGGATTTTGGGGTTCATTTTTTTCTTTATGTAATAGAAATTCAAGGTATTCTTCAAGTTGTTGCTGTCTAGTTTGGGATAGCTGACGTAACTTGNNCTTCTTCCCTCGAATACTGACTAACCGGAATAATTTGTGAGGCGGCAACTTCAATGGTAATATGCGGGACATCAAACCCTTCTAAACTATACCCATCTTCTTGATTATCCATTGGATAATACTCAACAATGGTAGCAATATCTCCTTGTTTGAGGTGATATTCGGGTAAATCTTCTGTTA
>DMPJ01000355.1 GCA_003456035.1 Planktothrix sp. UBA8402 | reverse complement strand
AATTCGTAATTCGTAATTCCCTTAGTAGGATGTCAAAACCTAATCTACCGCCTCATTAATCGGATATCGGTCTATTAACTGACGGGCGCGAATGGCGTTCTGTTTCAGAGATTCATTTATGTAAGGAACATGGGGGATTTGAGAGAGAAAGTCTAAGGTGCGCCGGAACATTCGGACAATATCTCCTTCGTCTAAACTGGTATTAGAGACTAACTGTAACCAATCTGTTTCTAAAGCCCATTGCTCAATTAAACCAGTTAAATCCCGTTCTAACCAGATGGGTAAGGCTACCCGATAGCGTCGTTGCTGTTTAAACAACTCCTGACGCAGATGGCGCAACTGTCCTAGGGCCTGTTCTACTTCCTCCGATAAGTCATAGCGCGTCCAACTATCGGGACGGGAAACCTCCGTTACCAAAGCAGCACAGGCCGCCGCTAAATGATGGGGGTCGAGTTGGTCAAAAATCCCTGACTTTAAGGCTAACCCTAACCACAATTCGTTATCTCCGCGTAAAGCTGCGGTGGCTTGTCCTAAATCCGTTGGTTTCAACTCATCTAGGGCTTGAAAGTATTGCAAAATTGAAATTAAAGCCATAAATTCATCCCAATGATGGGCTAAATCTTCTTCTAATTCCGTTCGCATTTCTTCAATCATTTCATTTAATTCTGCCCAGCGTTGCCACCGTTTTAACAGTTTATTCGGTTTGCCCCATTTATGAATCGGATGGGCGTCTAATTCTAACTCTAACCGTTCGACTTGTTCTTGTTGAGCGATGACTTCTTGAGGCAGTTCTGGTAAACTTAATTCGGGAATTTGTTGGATGATTGCCACCGTTAACTCGTCCCCTTTGCGACATTGACCTAATTTAAACGGAATATTAGGAATCTCCAGATAATCCACATTTAACCGTTTAGACTCCGGTTGCAAAATCACAATATCCGCCGAACTGACCACATACCAGCGATTATCCCGCCCTAAACAAAGGAAATAGGGCACCTGTCCTGAACTGGGGGTTTTTGCGACTAACACGGCTGGAATGGGGTCAGACTCGAAATGGCGGGCTGTAGGAACGTGTTTTCCGCGTAACCCGACAGTTGTGCCCAAGGGGGCAAAATCCATCGCATTAGCCATCCGGTGCATTCGGCTATCTTCGGCTTGATGTTGTAATAGTTTTAATAAACGACGTTCTTCTCGCAAGCGCTCATAAACTTTTTCAAAACTGGCTAAGATTTCTTCCAACATCGCCATATTTTGTCCGCCACTAAAGCCAAATTGGGCTTCAATTAATGCCAATTCCGCCTGCTTGATCTCAATTTCTTCTTGGACAGGAATTAAATTAATTGTAGATAGATATTGTCCAAAACTACGTTCAACTAATTCCTTAGATTTTTCTAAACTATGCCGTTGTAATAAGTTCAACACCATGCCATAACTAGGGCTGAATTGACTTACTAAGGGGTCGGGTTTAGATGTTGCTAAATAGGCTGCTTCCTTTGCCCCTTCAAAGGGAGTTTGTAGCGTAACCACATAGCCTTCCACATCCATTCCTCGCCGTCCCGCCCGTCCTGACATTTGCAGAAATTCCGAGGCTTTTAATAGGCGATGACCGTCATCGGTGCGTTTTGATAAACTAGAAATTACTGTAGTTCTAGCAGGCATATTAATACCAGCCGCCAGGGTTTCTGTGGCAAAGACTACTTTAATTAACCCTTGTTGAAATAACTCCTCCACTAACCCTTTCCATGTGGGTAATAGTCCGGCATGGTGGGCGGCTATTCCTTTATATAATACTTCAACTTGTTCGGGACGAATGCCTTCGGGACTCGAAGCTAAAAACCCATCAATTCGTTTTTTTAACCGGGCGGTTTCGGCTTCATTAACTAATGATAAATGACGAACTTCTGCGACAGAGCGATCGCATCCTTTCCGACTAAAGATAAAATAAATAGCAGGTAGCATATCCCGTTCTTTTAGATGGGATATAATTGCGGTTAAATTCGCAATATCATTGCGTCTACCCCGTTGCGGAATCCCTTTTTTTTCTTTGAGGCGAGGATTAATTCTTTTTAGGGAATCATCTAATAGGGGAAAGAAGCCTTTAATATTGCAAAAATGATATTGTAATGGCACGGGCCGAAAGTCAGAATAAATTAACTCCGTTGGGCCATGAACTTGGGAAATCCAGTGGGTTAATTGTTCACTATTAGCCACCGTTGCCGATAACGCCACTAATTGAATTTCCCGGGGACAATAAATAATTGATTCTTCCCAAACCGTCCCCCGTTGGCGGTCGTTCATATAATGGCATTCATCCAAAACCACCGCTTCCACCGATTCCATGGAAGTTCCAACTTCTCCAATCGGTGTACCATAGAGCATATTGCGGAAAATCTCCGTCGTCATCACCACCACATCGGCGTCCCGGTTGACGGAAATATCCCCCGTC
This sequence comes from Planktothrix sp. UBA8402, assembly GCA_003456035.1. Lineage (GTDB taxonomy): Bacteria > Cyanobacteriota > Cyanobacteriia > Cyanobacteriales > Microcoleaceae > Planktothrix. Next base: position 415 of record DMPJ01000355.1, on the reverse strand, counting down.
AGTAACCCTACCTTGTCCGCCCCAAACTGTTCTCGAAAATCCCTAAATTTTTGATTGGATAAGGCTTTCAGGGGTGTAGTGTAGAATACTCGCCTATTGCCAGCTAATGCCCTATGGATGGCATATTCCCCCACTAAGGTTTTTCCCGACCCCGTGGGCGCACAAACCACAACGGATTTTCCCCCCTCCAACGCTGTAATGGCATTGTATTGAAAGTCATCTAGGGGAAATGGAAATAGCTTGTTGAGATCCAGTTGGGGATCATTTTGGGTAGAGTTAGACACAGGAATATAAATAATAAAGCTAATTTTAACACTAAAAGGTGCATTATAGCATAATTTTTTTTAAGTCGGGAATGGGGAATAGGCAATGGGCAATGGAAAATCCCTACTGCCCATTACCCATTCGTAATTCG
>DMPJ01000342.1 GCA_003456035.1 Planktothrix sp. UBA8402 | reverse complement strand
ATTCTCTAAAAAACCCGGTTTCTCGATATCCATGCGTAAGTCCTATACTTAATAACCTTAAACAAACAAAAAATCCCCACCATAACGGTGGAGATTTTTAGCGAATCAAAAACAAAAATTAGGCTTCGCTTTCAATGTGGATGAATAATAAACCCATCACCACAATTGGCATTAACCAGCAAACCACAGGAATTAAAATCCAAGGTAAAAAAGAAGCTGCATAAGCTCCGGTCATATCAAATTCTCCTATTGAATGTTAGAAAGTTTTGACGTTTGGCAAAAAGCTAAATTAGCTATTAACCAAGCCTCGGAAAATAGAATCAACTAAACCGAAGTTTTCCAGTAAGAAAAAGGCAGCAAAAGCGCCACCCATCGCACCGACGAAGAAACCGCCAGCAAACTGACTCCAACCTTCAGAGGTTTGGAGAGAATCACCAGCATCAGAACCGCTTTTTTGGAAAGAAACTAATCCGTAAGCAGATAAACAAATCGTGGCAATCAGAATTAAGGCAATTCCTGAGATTAATCCACCTAAATTAGCCGCGCTGGGATGATCGCGTAATGGCCCAAGTTTGATCCAAGGCCCGACTAAAAAGTAACCGTGAGCCATACCGACTTCTAAGCCCCGAAGTAAAGGAGATAAACCTTTACGGTAGGCGGGTAAATTCCCGATAAATGCACGGGTAAAATCGGAATCGCTGATGGGCGTGGACAAATGGCCGACAAATGGATCGCCATTATAGGGTTTAATCAATTCTGCCATGGGGGTTTCTTTCTCCTCTAATTCTTGAAGAACTTGTAGCAGTTATTAAGCTCATATTTTACGCAAGGATAGGTAATCTCGTGACAAAAATCAGCATAAGCTTCAAAAAAGTTCACATCTGCTAGTTTGGGAGGTGTGTCCGGTGTCAAGTATGGAGCTAACAAAACAGGCTAAGATTTAACCAGTTATCGAGGAATGAAGATCATGAGTAACTGCTGGAAATCCCTTAGCTATGCTATTATTGGGGCGATCGCATCAACGGTGTTCGCCACTGCTGTCAAAGCTGAACCGATGTTTAAGGACTATCCCACCACCTATCAACCCTTTGCGGAAGAATTTATGCGGGCGGCATCGAGAACTTCTGGAGATGTGTTTAAAAATAAATCCTTGCTAGGTCAAATGTCCACTTATTTAGGGGTTAGTTTCCCTTGGCCCAATAGCATCAATGGTTTTCCCGAAACCCTAATGACCAATGATGCCAGACTGGTGAATAAATTGTATCGGGAGGCCATGCTCCGCCAAACCAATAGCAGCCCAATTATTCGCACCGCCGATTTAATTAATCCCTACAGCACGTCAATTCTGACCCAACCATCCTATCGGGATCTTAACCTTCAGACCCCACCTGAATTCCCCGCACAGGGTCGCTAAAGCCCTTGATAGGTCTATGACTCAACAAAAAAACTGCTGGTCTTAGAGATCAGCAGTTTATTGGATAAGCTCCTTTATTTTTGTAGAATCCCAAGTGTGTAGACTAAAAAATAATTTTTTTGCTCCCGTGTCGAGGATCAAATTTCTGATTTAATTATTTTAGATGGTGTTAGATGAAGTCCCAGAATCACTAAATCCCGTTCAATTCCATCTAAATCAGCAACTCTGGGCAAATAACCCCATTGTTCAAAATCAAAGCGTTTAAATAATTCTAAACTAGGTTGATTGTGAGCAAAAATTAACGCCAATAATGCTTTTAATCCCAAACTAGGACTACGATACACCGCTTGGGTTAACAGTTTTTTTCCTATTCCCTGACCTTGATATTCAGGATGAACATAAATACTTACTTCTGCCGTGCCGTTATAAGCTGGACGGTGATAAAATATCTGAAAACTCAACCATCCTAGAATTTTTCCATCTAACTCCATCACCCAAACCGGACGAGTCTGAGCTTGATGTTCATGATACCAAGGAATTCGACTTTCTACCGAGATCATTTCCAAGTCTGCTGTTGCCATCCGTCCTGGAATCGCGGCATTATAAATATCAACTATTGCTGGTAAGTCCGTCTCAACTGCATCCCGAATCTTCATTATTTCTAAAAACTTTTTGGGTTTTGGGTAATAGTTATTGATTTTTAGAGTGTTATAATAATATCAATAATCACGGGAAATAGGCAATAGGTAATGGACAATTTGCCCTAGACAATAGTGATTTATTGTTCAAGTGTTCTCATCCGAGCAATAGTCATTATCGTTTTCGATTGTTGCTTTTTATTAAAGATTCTATATTTTCCCCATCGCCAGATTGTCTATCTCCTATCTATACCAAAAAACAAAATGTCTACATTTTTTGTTAATGATGGTGGTAGTGCAGTGATCAATGTTGGGGGATTTAACCCGCCTAGTCAAGAATTGGTAACCCAAGGGATTGTTGTCCCTCCGATTATTGCTAATCCGGTTTTGGGGGATACCTATTTTGTTGACTCAACAAAACTGATCAATTCCCTTTTAGTACCACAAGTATTATTAGGGACACCGGACAATGATATTTTAACCGGAATGCTTGGAAATGATACATTGCAAGGGTTAAAAGGCAATGATCTGCTTCAGGGTCAAGGGGGGGATGATATCCTCTTTGGCGGACAAGATAATGATACCCTAATTGGCGGGGAAGGCAATGATCAATTAACTGGCGACCAGGGACAGGATTTACTCACAGGAAATGCAGGTGATGATATTTTTGTTCTTCCTGTTAGTGCCGCCGTCAATAATATGAATACGGTTGATATGATTACGGATTTTATCGTCAGTGAGGATCAAATTGGTTTAACCGAAGGTTTGAATCAAAATAATATTCTGCTCACGTCTACCGTTATTATTGGAACTCCTGGAACTTTAATTTCTGTGATCAATTCTAATCAGTTTTTGGGATTTGTTGCCAATGTCAGCCCCGGAGGTTTGATTCATCAATTTATTACCATTAATTGAAATCAAACCATTGATCAATAGTATAAATTATTATAAAAATCTGAAATTTATACTATTGACCATCAGGAATATTGACAGTCTTGAATATTTAAACTAGCTTGAAGTAGGATTTAACATTTTTTACAAAAAAAGGAACAACAAATGGCTACTTTTCAAGGAACAGATTTAGGTGATGTTCTTCAAATCGGTGCTTTTCCATTGATTACCATTACCAAAGATGGTCTACCTCTGATTCCTCTGATTGCGATTCAAGAATCTGATTTAGCCGGAAATGATACTATCCTTTTATTGAATGGGGCTGATAAAGCCGATGGTGGAGCCGGAAATGATACTATTGATGCCGGAGCCGGAGACGATAATCCTATTAATGGCGGAGATGGTAATGATAGTATTACCCTAGGCGATGGCAATGATAATGCTATTGGCGGTTTAGGAGATGACATTATCCTAGGCGGAAAAGGTGCTGATATTGCTGATGGTGGCAAAGGAAACGATACTTTCGATTTGGGAGAAGGAGATGATAATGCTATT
>DMPJ01000570.1 GCA_003456035.1 Planktothrix sp. UBA8402 | reverse complement strand
TAATATTGTCGCCGCCGGAATTTCCGAACTACATGGACGGACAATTTCCTTTAAAACCTTTCTTAGTTATGGCATCCCAGTCATGGTTGTACAGTTATTCGTGGCGATGTTATATGTCACCTTTGCCTTCCTAATTTAAGCCGAGGTCACCACCAGAATTTCTTCTTTTTTCCAATCTAAAACCGCATAAACTTCTACGGACTTTTGGCGACTTCGGTTATTGCTGATACTATAATTTTGGTTGAATATCCAGTAATAGATCAAAGAGAAATGGTCTAAATTGCACAATATCCCCAAGCTAAATCTAAAGTAATTTCAGCCATAATTTTCATCGGATCAACCCAAATTAAAGGCAAATCTGTTAAATAATCAAAACCTACAGAAAGTTCTGTACATCCAGCAATCACTAATTCTGCTCCCTGATTTGCTAACCAATGAGTCGCATTAACTAAGATTTCTAAAGCCTGAGCAGAAACTTGAATTCCTGTGGCTTTAATTCCCCAAATTGGATGATAAATAGCATTCATAATCTGGTTTTGTACTTCAGAATTTAAGGAAGGTTGAATCGAATTAAGTCCCAATGCGGTTAAACTCTGGTGATAAAGTTGGGTTTTGAGTGTTCCTGTTGTTGCTAAAACCCCAATATTTTGATATTCAGGATAATGGGTTTGAATGAATAGGCTTGTAGACTGCATCCAATGAATCCAAGGAATATTTAATTGAGGTTGAACTTGATCATAAAAAGCATGGGAAGTATTACAAGGAATTACTAAAAAATCAGCCCCGGCGGTTTGTAAAATTTTGGCATATTTAACTAACCAGGGGGTGCAATTTTCTGCTTCTCCAATAATGCTTTGAGTCCGATTCGGAATATCCGTAGCATTAATTAAAAACCAAACCGGATGCTCTTGATCACAACAGGCTCCTCGCGCTTGATTTAAAGCAATTAAGTGACGCTCTAACTCAATATGAGCCAAAGGCCCTAACCCCCCAATAATTCCTGGAATTGCTTGTTGTTTGATCTGCTCTTTCATCAAGTGAAACGCTGAAGTTTTTTGGCTTAAACATAATCTTAATACAATCAAACTATGACTAATAATAAAAGAGTCCTGATTTTAGGTGGAAGTGCGATCGCGGCGGCGGCGGTAAATGCGTTAGCAAAGGAGAGCGAATTATGACCAAATAATGGCAAATTCCAATATTCTGATCATACATAAAACAGACAACGACAGAGTTAACTGTTGACTGTTGAATAACTTTTGGTGCGTGCGCTTACACTTACGCACCCTACAACCTGTCTCCCTCCGTATCTCCTGTTTCTCCTAAATACCTGGTTAAATAAGGAGAAAAAACCTCATAAATTAGGGTTAAGGGTTTGCCATGATGCCAGAATAAATAATGACGTCCCCAAAATGGCCCTGATTCTCCAAAGGCCAATTCTAAAGCCTTACTATCCCCATAATAAATTCCCTGCACATCCCGATAGAGTTCCGTTCGCAACCGTGCTAAACTAGCCCAGATCGGTAAAGACCGATTTTGTAAATATTCGTCAACATGACTGGCTTCCCACCAAGATGTGGCGTAGGCTAACCGTTGTCCCGATGCGGTTTTTAACCAAACTTGACGGCGAACACGGGGGCCAGGAACGGCTAAAATCTGTTCTGGGGCATTATCCGTGCTCATGCCAACGGCTGACATATCAATCACATCAACCTCTGTGGGTTCCCCCGTTAACAATTGTAGATGTCGAGTCGGAGAACCGTCCCCTAACATTAAAATTTGCCAAGGGGGAGATAGTTGACGGTGGGGCAGTCCTTGTTTCACAATGGCTTCATCCCCCTGCCATTGACACCTAAGACGATGCCAAGCAGTGGGTTGAGTAACGGTTTCAAATCTTCTAATACTGGCAGTCAAGGCTGTTTACAAAACTTAATGTATATTTATTGTTTATGATAGCGCCACAATTGTCATCTGTCGGGTTTCGGGTTTTTGGTATGGGGTTATGAACAACAATTTAAAAGAAGTTACAATTTATACCGATGGAGCCTGTAGTGGCAATCCAGGGCCAGGAGGATATGGCGTGGTATTAATGTCTGGCCCCCACCGCAAGGAATTATCAGGGGGATATCAACTTACTACTAATAATCGCATGGAATTAATGGCGGCTATTATAGGATTAGAAGCCTTAAAATTTCCCTGTGCGGTTAATTTATATACAGATTCTCGATATATAGTCGATGCAATCAATCAAGGATGGGCGAAGAAATGGCAGAAAAATAATTGGAAACGCAGTCAAAAAGAATCGGCTAAAAATCCTGATTTGTGGGAAAGATTACTCACTATATCAGAACAACATCAAGTGCAATTTTTTTGGGTGAAAGGTCATTCGGGAGATGAAGAAAATGAATGTTGCGATCGCTTGGCTGTAAAGGCTTATCAACAACCTGATTTACTCCCGGATTTGGGTTATTCACAATAGACTTAATCCCGTTAATTTATATTGAATTAGATCAAGATAGGATGACATTATATCCAGATTTGATATAATAATATTTGTCAGTCCTGCAAAAGCGAATCAATGAATATGGCGATCGCAACTTTAACCGAAACTGAAACCTTTTCCCTCGNNCCCGATCATCAAGAGTGGGTGGACGGACAATTGGTGGAGAAAACCGGAATGACAATCAAACATAGTCGGATTCAATCCAGGTTATCTTTCTATTGGGGAAATTATATCGATCAATCGCAACAAGGAGGCGAACCTTTAATTGCACTTCCCTGTCGCACCTTAAAACAAGGGCGACGTCCTGATGTTTCCTATCTCACGCCCGAATTACTAACAGAATTTGGTGATTTCCCTACATTACCCCAAAGTCCTCCACTTCTGGCTGAAATTGCTTCTCCGAGTGATGCGGCGGAGGATTTATTTGCTAAAGCCAGTGAATATTTAGAGTCGGGTTGTCAAGAAGTTTGGCTAGTTTTTCCTGAAAATTATCGAGTTTTAATTATTACTGAAAATCAAACCCTTGCGTTTAAATCTGGCGATATTATTAATACACAAATTATCTTATTAGGCTTTAGGATTGCTATTGATGAATTATTCTGTTAACTTTCGTAGTAAGCCCTTTAGGGCTGACTCACTACAATTTTTATTATTGATCGTAGTCAACGATTATACTTATGATTTTATCAACTGCAATGTCAGCTTGTTCTGATTTAGTATAAATTGTTAGTAGTATAATTTTATTTTGTGTTTTAAGATAATAAATTAAGCGATATCCTCCACTTTTCCCTTTTTGAATATCATGATTTCGGACTCGCAATTTAAAGACTTCATATCCAATTCCAGGGATGCGATCACCCGGACATTTTCCCTCCTCCAGTTGTTTTATAACAGGTTGAATATCATCCTTAATATTACGATATTTTTTAGCCAAAGCCCGTACATTTCGATTAAATGTTGCAGAAACTTCAACCTGTACAAAAGATTCAGTCATTCTAAATATCTTCCCAAAGTTGAGATACAGGAATAGTTTTTCCCGTCATTGCTTCTTGCCAAGATTGACGAAAATCTGCCAAAATTTGACCGTCAGGAGTCTCATTATCTTCCGATTCTTCCTCAATTAAAACAATCACTTCAACACGACTATTTTTATTAATTTCTAGGGGATGATCTAAACATAATTGTCCTTGATTATTAACAATTCCCGTCGCTTTAATTGCCTTCATAACCTATCCTTCCATTAAATTTTTAGTAAGGCTGTATGGGAGTCCTGAAGGACTCACTACAATAGTAGTAAGCCCTTCAGGGCTTAATCAGAGTCCTGAAGGACTCACTACGGAATTAATCATCAAAATGCTTAATAATTGCATCGGCAAATTCTGAACATTTCAACGGTTCAACGGGAGGTTCCATTAATCGGGCTAAATCATAAGTGACTTCTTGATTTGCGATCGCACCACTTAACCCTTTTTTAATCAAATCTGCCGCTTCTTGCCAACCCATATATTCTAACATCATCACCCCNNGCGTGTTTAGGTGCAGTACCATGAGTTGCTTCAAAAATAGCACATTCATCGCCAATATTTGCCCCTGGCCCCATACCTAAACCCCCGACCATCGCCGCCGCAGCATCCGATAAATAATCCCCGTTTAAATTCATTGTAGCCAGGATAGAATATTCATCTGGACGGGTTTGAATTTGTTGGAAAATACTNNGTCAGCAATTCGGTCATTGACCATAATTTTTTCCTTCCATTTGCCCTCACCGTGAGTTTCCCAAATAGCATTAAGAACCCCTTCCACTTCTTGACAAATTTCGGCTTTTTTCTCAGGAGTTAGGGAATCATAACCCGGTTCAATTTGACGAGCATTATCCTCTAAAGATAGATCGGGATTCTTTTCTTTATTCCCTAAAATCCAAGATTCCCGTTCGGTGACACATTCGTTGCGGAATTCCGTTGTTGTCAGTTCATAACCCCAATCACGGAAAGCTCCTTCGGTGTATTTCATAATATTGCCTTTATGCACCAGCGTCACCATTTGTTTATTTTTAGGGAGACGCAAAGCTTGAAAAATGGCACGACGAACTAACCGTTGAGAACCCGTTTTACTAATCGGTTTAATCCCAATTCCAGAATCTAAACGAATTTGTTTTTTCCCATGTTCAGGCGTCGCCGGAATTAACTCAGTATTGAGAAGATTAATTAATTTTTCGGCGATTTCCGATCCCTGACGCCATTCAATTCCTAAATAAATATCTTCGGTATTTTCCCGATAGATAATCACATCTAATTTTTCAGGAGTTTTGTGGGGGGAAGGAGTTCCGGCATAATATTTACAAGGCCGAACACAGGCATACAGATCATGAATTTGCCGCAATGCCACATTCAGAGACCGAATTCCGCCACCGATGGGAGTGGTTAACGGCCCTTTAATGGCGATACCATATTCCCTGATGGCGCTGGTGGTGTCTTCGGGTAAATATTGATAAGTACCGTATACTTCGCAGGCTTCGTCCCCAGCGTAGACTTTAAACCAGCTAATTTGACGCTGACCTCCGTAAGACGCCGCCACGGCCGCATCCAACACTTTCTCAGTGGCGGGCCAGAGGTCAATACCTGTACCATCTCCCCTGATGAAAGGAATAATGGGATTATTAGGGACAATGGGTTCACCATTTTTGAAGATGACTTTCTCGCCTGTGGTCGGTGGAGTAATTTTCTCGTACATATTCCTAAGATGGGGATAACAATGCTCCCTATTTTGTCACGATTGTTTACATCCATCTTCACTGTTTTCTAAAAAATTTTAGTTTTTTTTGGTAAAATTAAGATTGGCAGGTGATTTTTTACCAATTTATATCAAGGAATTGTGACATTTTTGGGCAAATATAGAATTTATCTGTAAAAGCTGCACCTGACTATCATTTATTAACCTAAATTATTTCAATAAAAATCAAAAAGTTGGGTTATTATATCCGTCAACCCAACTTAAAAACGGGTTTAAAGCTGTTCAGGATCAATTCCTAATTCTCGGAGTTTAGCCGCTAACTTATCAGCACGTTGAGTTTCATTTTTTGCGACTTCTTCAGAAGTTAAAACCAGTTCACCTCCAGAATTAAAAAATCGCAGTTTATTCTCAAAAACTCCTAAAAACAGTTCTAACTGTTGACTCCATAACCACCCGTTTTCATTCGGTGAAATCGGTTGATATTGACCGTCAACAATATGAAATCCAGCAAATTCTAAGGAATTAGGATCAAACCAAAAATAATCAGGAGTACGGAAAATCTCTTGATAGATTTCTTTTTTCAGTCCTCTATCCATATCAGCCGTTGTTTTTGATAACATTTCAATGATGACATTCGGATATTTGCCATCTTCTTCCCAAACTACCCAACTATTACGCGGTTTACGTTCTGTTCCCAGGACTACAAAAAAATCTGGCCCTCGAAATTCCTCTGATTTTTTTTGACGCTGACTATAATAAATAGTCAGATTTCCAATAGCATAGAAATCATCTCGATTTTGCCATAACCATTCTAAAGAGTTGAGTAAAAGTAGAATTTGGCGGAGATGGAGTTCGCTTTCCAAAGGTGGCTCCTCACTTAATAAATCACTGGGCGGAAATTGCACTTCATTGAGAAGTGTTGGCGTTTGAATTTGTGCTTCAACAATAGACATGATTGAATCTCCGTTAGGAGGATTGTTTTTTATTATAGCTCAAAAAAATAGCGATCGCTTCTTAGTAGTGAGTCCTTCAGGACTCTCAGCCCTTTAGGGCTGACTACGGTTTCTTGTCGTAGTAAGTCCTTCGCTTATAATAGTTTTAATCTCTAATCAATCTAAGATGAATCACAATGACTCAATTTACTTTAAATTTAGAAACCATTGATTTAAGTGATGAACAGTTTTTTCAACTTTGTCAGAATAACCGAGATTTAAGATTTGAACGCAATTTTAATGGAGAATTAGTAATTATGTCACCCGCAGGAGGAGAAACAAGTAATCGGAATGCTGGATTAACTGCACAACTTTGGATCTGGAATCAACAATATAAATTAGGAAAAGTCTTTGATTCTTCAGGCGGATTTAAACTTCCTAATGGTGCAGATCGTTCACCCGATGCGTCGTGGATATCTTTAGAAAAATGGCATAATTTAACTCCCGAACAACGTCAAAAGTTTTTACCCTTATCTCCTGATTTTGTAATAGAGTTACGTTCTCCCAGTGATCATATTAAAACCCTTCAAGCTAAAATGAAAGAATATCAAGAAAACGGGATTTGTTTAGGATGGTTAATCGATCCCCAAACAAAAACTGTAGAAATTTATCGACTTAATCAAGAAGTAGAAATATTAGAAAATCCCTTAACATTATCAGGCGAAAATATCTTACCCCAATTCACCCTAAACTTAGAACAAATTTGGTAAACCCCGTTGTTGCGCTTCAGCGCAATCAGAAGACTATAATAAAAACATTTAACCTCAATCTCCTCGTTCTCCTCGTTTCTAGGTTCCACCTAGAAATGCTATTCATGGAGGCTCCGCCTCCTTTTATTTGAGGCAGAGCCTCAAAATTAGCATTCCAATGCAGAGCATTGGAACGAGGGGAAAAATTGAGAAATCCATGATTTATTTCTTATTGGCACCAGAAATAATCCCTCCCAAAACAGCAAGTCCAAACATGACACTTCCAAAGATAGCTCCGCCATTGTTATTAGATCCTTCTCCTTGAAAATATTGACTGACGTGTCGTACTCCGCTAACTTGATTATATCCCCAACCTGCTTCTGATGGTTTGACATGGGTGACAAAAATAGTCATAACTGCAATGATCGTACTCAAAGTTAATGTTTTCAATTTCATAGGTTATACAAAGATAAGTAAACTTGATGTTGTCATAGTGAATCAGATAGCTCCTATTCATTTGGGCTAATTCGCTCAGATGAATAATTACTATACATCATTTCAACTAGGTATTATTATCGGATAATTTGTGATTCTGTACAGTCGGAAAAAGTCGGATTAAGTCGGGAATTTTATAATTTCTTTTTCTGTTAGAAAGTCGGAAAAGATCGAGAAAAGTCGGATTAAGTGGTTTAGGTCGGAAAAAGTCGGCTAAAATAGAGATAAAACTAAGGTTTAACACAGGGTATGGATGTGCAAGAAGTCCTCAGACTAGCCGATCACTTGGTTTTTACCAAGACGGGAAAGCGCCTGGATGATCTTCAAGAAGCGATATTAAGGGGGAGTTTAGAGAGCGAAAAATACTCAAAAGTGGCGGATGCGTTTCACTGTTCTGAGGGTCATGTCAAGGATATCGCTTCTGATTTATGGAAAATCCTCTCCGATGCTTTAGGGGAAGAAGTGAGAAAATCTAATTTGCGTTCAACTCTGAAGCGACAAAAATATTCTAATGTTCTTTTGAATTTTGGTAAAGATTATGTACAAATTAATAATATTAATGTTTGTCACAAACCTCCTTTATCCTCAGATGATTCTGCTACACCTAAAAATAATAAAAATAAACCTTTATTAAGAGTTAATTTAGAGGATGCACCGGAGGTTTATGAATTTTTTGGACGAACAGAAGAACTGGAAACTTTAACAGATTGGATACTTGAACAACGCTGTCGAGTGGTGATGCTTTTGGGGATGAGTGGAATCGGAAAAACTGCATTAGCGGTTAAATTAGTTCAAGAGATTCAACAACATTTTGATGTGGTAATCTGGCAAAGTTTGGAGACTGCACCCGCTTTAAATGAATTATTAATCAATTTACTGCTATTTTTATTAGACCAACCNNTATTAATAAATTTACTGCAATTTTTATTAGGTGAATCTGCAAGTCAACTTCCGATCAATTTGAATGAACAATTGAGTGAATTAATGAAAGTATTGCGATCGCAACGTTGCTTAATTATTTTAGATGATTTTCAAACTCTATTTAATTCAGGTCAATTAGCTGGAAATTATCGACCAAATTTTGAGAATTATCGGTTATTTATTAAAAAAATCAGTCAATTCAATCACCAAAGCTGTATAATACTCAATAGTTGGGAATTACCAAAAGATTTAATTGAATTAAGAGGGAAAAATACAGCGATACATTATTTATTGCTTTCTGGTTTAGGAGAGTCAGCAAAAGATTTGTTAAAAGCTCATGGATTATCAGATATTGAAAATTGGAATACTTTACTTGATTATTATGGAGGAAACCCATATTTTTTAAATAGTATTTCTACAGTTATTAAAAATTTNNGGTAAAGTTTCTGAATTTTTAGACTATGAAACTTTATTTCTAGGAGAGGATTTAATGGAAAGTTTGACCCAACAATTTAATCGGTTATCGGAATTAGAACAAAAAATTATTGTTTATTTAGGACAAATTCCTAATGGGATTATGCTATCGGAGTTTCAATCTCATCTGAAAATATCTCATTCCGATGTATTAAAAGCCTTAGCTTCTTTAGGACAAAGGTGTTGGATTGAAAGATTAGAATTAGATAATAAAACCTATTTTACCCTTCAACCGATGCTGAAATATTATATAGCGAGTCTAAATGAATTGTAAAAAATATACATAATTTGAAGACATCATTGTCCTGGAGGTACGCCCCAAAAACCAGGTTTCTTCAAGAAACCTGGTTTTTAATCCTCTGCTGAAAATTTTGCAAAAATTAACATTTAACGGGGTTAGTTTTGATCAAGGAATTTTTAGGGTAAATAATCAGTAAAATTGCTTAGTCCTTTGTGCCAAAAATTCCCGAATTACGATGGGATACCAGAGTCAATGATCACTCTTTAACTGATGACTGATTAGGGTAAAGGGTTTTATGGGGGTAACTTTTGGACATTTCAA
>DMPJ01000469.1:5641-13678 GCA_003456035.1 Planktothrix sp. UBA8402 | reverse complement strand
ACAGTCAACATTCAACATTCAACAGTCAATACCCCTTAAAATGACGAGTTGGGTTGGGTGAGAAATTCTAGTTCTTCTGGGGTGCTGGGACGGCCTAAAATATTGTTGCGATGGGGAAAGCGTCGAAATTGTTGAATAATGTTAGAGTGAGCGATCGCACGGGTCAAACATTGATGCTGTATTAGGTCATTTTATTATTTAGGAATACAAGGTTTAAGCTGAATATCAATACTTTTAATATGGTTAACAAACCAATCTAATAATTCTCGTTTGACTTGAGCAGCAATTAACTCTAAAGGTTTCTTTAACTCGATTTTATTATTAATATCTTGCAATGTGATCAAAAATTTAGCATGGGCATTTTTATTATTGCAAGCAATGGGACATTTATAGAGATCCATACAGGATTCTTCATAATTAAAGTGATTATTAGTATACATTTTCAGAAATCCCATAATATATCTAAGTTCGGTAGTCGCTTTGTGACTCGTCATTGCTTCTAATAATTGATCCATTTGATCTAATAACTGTTCATGTTGACAGTCTAGTAATGGTATACCAATTTTCAAAGAATCATTCCACGTTCTCATAGTATTTTTATACCTAACCTTTTGTACCAGGGTTGGGATGGGAAGCGATCGCCATCTGTATCTAATTATAAACCCTGATTTTCAACTGATCTATAATTTTTATAATATTTTTAAGTTTAAACGGCTTAAAATCAAATTCATCGTAGTGGGACGGCGCGCCTCGCCCCTACAGAGGAGTATCCTGCCAATCTTCAATTTTCAACCCTTCTATGCGTTGAAATTCATTAATATTATGGGTAACTAACGTTATCTAACTCTATAGAGATACCTTGATCATCCATTATAATTGGATCATCACTACAACTTCCCCAAGTCTTGTTAAAAAAGTTAGAAGGCCACCCTTGGGGATGAATCATTTGTGTTTCCGAAACCAGCAGTTGAAAAACAACTAATACCTCTAAACTTTTATGTTTAAATTCATGAGGTATCTGAATCTGTAAGATTCCATCCTCCCCAACTATTGTTTTTAACTGTATTGTTTGCATTTGCATTTTCTCTTGAATTAACATAACTAAAATTCCTCCCTATTTTAATTAATCATAAACCAAAAAACCCGTAGGGTGCGGGTTCATCAAGATTTGGATTCATTAAACAAAGATATCACTGAACCTGCCCGTACCCGTCAACCGTCAACACCCAACACCCAACAATATGCAAAAATGATAAAGAAACAAGAAAACGTATCCGGCACGAAGTATGGTTGTGGAGTCTCGATATAATCCTGCATCCCTCGAACGAAAGTGGCAGCAAACCTGGGCTGAACAGGGGTTGTACAGAACCCCAACCGACAAAAAAAAGCCCAAATTTTATGCCCTGTCCATGTTCCCCTATCCGTCGGGGAGTCTACACATGGGTCATGTTCGCAATTATACCATTACTGACGTGATCGCCCGACTCAAACGGATGCAAGGCTATCGTGTCCTGCACCCGATGGGATGGGACGCCTTTGGACTACCCGCCGAAAACGCCGCCATAGACCGAGGTATTCCTCCGGCGGAATGGACAGATCAAAATATTGCCCAAATGCGGGAACAACTGCAAAAGTTAGGGTTCTCCATTGATTGGGAAAAAGAAGTGACTACCTGTTCCCCGGAATATTACCGTTGGACACAGTGGCTTTTCTTACAATTTTATCAGTGCGGACTTGCCTATCAAAAAGAAGCAGCGGTGAATTGGGACCCAATTGATCAAACGGTTCTTGCTAATGAACAAGTCGATAATGAAGGACGTTCTTGGCGTTCTGGAGCCATTGTTGAACAGAAATTATTGCGTCAATGGTTCTTAAAAATTACCGACTATGCTAACGAATTGCTTAACGATTTAGAGCATTTGGACGGCTGGCCAGAACGGGTTAAATTAATGCAAGCTAACTGGATAGGACAATCCATTGGGGCGCAATTAGAATTCCCCATCATTGGGTTAAGAGAAAACATCGCCGTTTTTACTACTCGTCCCGATACAGTCTACGGGGTTTCTTATCTGGTATTAGCCCCGGAACATCCCTTAGTTGATCAGGTAACAACTCCCGAACAAAAAGCGATTGTTGAGGCATTTATTCAAGAGGTTAAAAACGAAAGTAACACGGATCGTACCTCTGAAGATAAACCCAAACGCGGCGTTCCGACAGGGGGAACAGCAATTAATCCTTTTAATGAGGAAGAAATTCCGATTTGGATTGCAGATTACGTTTTATATGAATATGGAACAGGCGCGGTCATGGGAGTTCACTNNAGGCGCGGTCATGGGAGTTCCAGCCCATGATACC
This sequence comes from Planktothrix sp. UBA8402, assembly GCA_003456035.1. Classification (GTDB taxonomy): domain Bacteria; phylum Cyanobacteriota; class Cyanobacteriia; order Cyanobacteriales; family Microcoleaceae; genus Planktothrix. The sequence goes on along the minus strand of DMPJ01000469.1, from coordinate 11,323 downwards.
CGTGATTTTCAATTCGCAACTCAATACGATTTACCCATCAAACAAGTCATTGTTACCAATGATGCAGATAATGATAATGAGGAAAATGATCGGATCACAACAGCCTATACAGGTACAGGAATTTTAGTTGAATCCTGTAATTTTAGTGGGGAACATTCCGAACACGCCAAACAAGCAATTATTGACTACGCAGAAGATGAAGGATATGGCAAAGGAATTATTCAATATCGGCTAAGAGATTGGTTGATTTCCCGTCAACGCTATTGGGGTACACCGATTCCGATTATTCATTGTCCCGAATGTGGGGCGGTGGCAGTTCCCGATCAAGATTTACCCGTAAAATTGCCCGAAAATGTTAAATTTAGCGGTCGAGGTTTATCTCCTTTAGCCCAATTAGAAGACTGGATTAATGTGCCTTGTCCTAGTTGTGGAACTCCCGCCAAACGGGAAACCGATACGATGGATACTTTTATTGATTCTTCTTGGTATTACCTGCGCTATCCCGATGCCAAAAATGATCAACAAGCATTCAATCCAGCTATTACTAATGATTGGATGGGGGTTGATCAATATGTGGGCGGCATTGAACACGCTATCCTACATTTATTATATTCTCGATTCTTCACAAAAGTTGTGCGCGATCGCGGATTATTACATTGTAAAGAACCCTTTGAAAAGTTATTAACTCAAGGGATGGTGCAGGGAATTACCTATAAAAATCGCACCACAGGTAAGTATTTTTCCCCCTCACAAGTTAGTCCGAGTAATCCCCAAGATCCGACAACTGGAGAAAAGTTAGAAGTCTTCTATGAGAAGATGTCTAAATCTAAATATAATGGGGTTGATCCGTTGGAAGTCATGGGCAAATATGGGGCCGATACCGCCCGAATGTTTATTCTATTTAAAGCCCCTCCTGAGAAGGATTTAGAATGGGATGATGCCGATGTTGAGGGACAATTTCGCTTCTTAAATCGGGTTTGGCGAATTGTTACCGAATTTACTGAAATTGTGACTTCCAAGCATAAGAATCGGGAATTAAGTAAAGTCGAAAAAGACTTAAAACGGGCGATTCATACGGCGATTAAAGAAGTCAGTGAGGATTTAAACGGAGACTATCAATTTAATACAGCGGTATCTGAATTGATGAAACTCAGTAATGCTTTATCAGAAGCGAATTGTCAAGAGTCTCCGATTTATTCAGAAGGCATTAACACGCTGTTGAAATTATTAGCACCTTTTGCCCCCCATATTGCTGAAGAATTATGGCAATTGATTGGAAAAACGGGTTCAATTCATACTCAAATATGGCCGGAGCATGAACCAGAAGCCTTGCTAGTCGATGAAATTACCTTAGTGATTCAAATTAATGGAAAAACCCGTGGCACGCTGCAAGTCCCAGCGACGGCCGATCACCAAACTTTAGAAGAATATGCCAGAAATTCTGAAGTCAGTCAACGTCATATTGGAGATAAAACCATTAAAAAAGTGATTGTTGTCCCGGGAAAATTAGTTAATTTCGTTGTAGCTTAACTCAGAAACTAAAAAAACCCCTTAATATTCCCTCAAACTTTTCCGGTTTGGGGGTTTTTTATTCAGAATAAATTAGGGATTAGGCCTTGAGTATCGGGGGTTAGGTAAATTTTTTGTCCAGACTACTCACTTTTTAATTCCAAATTTGATATCATGGACAGTGTGGAACTGTAAGGCGATAATCACGAACTGTCTGCGAGTCTTAAATTTTGTCTATGCTCTTGATCATCAATTGATCAGAATATCAAGCTCAAAAACCGAAAGTATGTTTGAGTAGAGCTTGTCTATATTTAATCAAGTTTAATATTTCTGTAACAACCAACTCAGCTTAATTAACAAAAAGGAAGTTCCATGTTTAATAATAGTAAACGGTTTTATGAACAAGGCTTAACAAAAGCCCGCCAAGGCAATTATCGAGGTGCTTTGAAGGATTTTGATCAAGTAATTCAATTAAACCCTAATTATGCCAGTGCTTATAATAATCGGGGTCTGGTTTACTATTATTTGAAAGAGTATCAACAAGCGGTTAATGATTTAACCAAAGCCTTACAAATAGAACCTAAATTACCCGATGCTTATTTGAATCGAGGTAATGCTTGGAGACATTTAGGGAAATATGAAAAAGCGATTCAGGATTTTAAAATTGCTCTCAATTTCAATCCGAATAGTGATGCGGTTTATAATAATTTAGGATTAGCGATCGCCCAATCAGGACAATATCAAGATGCAATTACAAATTACAATCAAGCTCTATTAATTAATCCCGATAATCATAAAACCTATTATAATCGAGGTCGAGCTTTTTATTTATTGGGAATCAAAGAAAATGCTTTAGATGATTTTAATAAAGCCACGGAATTAGAATTGAATTATATTAAAGCCTATATTAATCGAGGATTGTGTCATTATCAATTAGGAAATCATGATCGCGCCATCCGAGATTATAACCGGGCTTTAAAAATTGATCCTTATAATGTTTATGCCTATTATAATCGAGGCTGTGTTCACCATAACTTAAAACAATATCAAGCTGCAATTGATGATTTTGAACAAGCTCTAAATATTGATCCTAACTTTATTAAAGCCTATTTAAACCGAGGTTTAGCCCGTTATAAACTAGGAGATGAAACCGGAGCCAATAAAGACTTTTATCATGTTATGTGCGTTAACTCAGATACCTACATTCATTATCAAGCACAACGGGGTATTTCAGATCATAGTCCCTATGCCAAAAATTCTCCTAAAGTTGATGTTCAACAAGGTGGAGAATATTTTTATACCACATTTCTAAATGGATTATGGGATGCAGAAGACCTACAACAAAGAGAATCAACTATTTGTGAAGCTGAATTTATCAATGAATAACCGTAGGGTGCGTAAGTGAAACGCACGCACCAAGGAATTGATTAATGAATAAAAAAATCCCCGCCGGGTTTAAGTAAATAACATATTTAAACCAATCAATAATAAAAATAAAGCAAAAGCTGTCCGTAATTTTTCCCCTGAAATAATATGAGAAAGTGCTGTACCTAAAAAAGCGCCTAAGATGGCAAACGGAGCGATTAATAATAAAGCTGGCCAATAAATATATCCAATAAACCCAGGGAGAAAAGAATCGCCATGAGAAGATAAGAAAAAAGCCAGAGTTCCTAAAATAGAAATGGGTAAACTAAAGGATGAAGAAGTACCTACCACTTCATACATTGGTAATCCACAATAAATTAAAAAAGGCACACTAATCGCACCGCCTCCAACTCCTAGAAGTCCTGATTTAAAGCCTATTCCTAACCCGACGACGTTGATTATTGCTAATCCTGGTAATGTTTCTGATTTTACTTGTGGTTGGAAATCTAATAATAGTTTAATAGCAATCAATAATAAAAATAATCCGAAAATAATTTTCAATAAAGCACTTGATAAGGTATGATCTAATAAGGCACCTAATAAAACACCTAATAAAATCCCAGGGATAATTTTCCAAAAAACTTCCCATTGCACATCCCCTTTAGAATGATGAGCCACAATCGAAGCAGTCGCCGTACAAATCATCACACTCATAGAAGTGGAGATCGCACTGTGCATTACCAGATCGGGCGGAAAGTCCATTAAATTAAAAATATAAAATAACCCAGGGACAACTAACATTCCCCCACCAATCCCGAGTAATCCGGCGGTAGTTCCAGCGGCTAGTCCCAATATTGCTAATAAAACCCAAGGTAAAATTGTGATCATAATAAAAAAATACCCGGTTTAAAGCAAAAGTAAAAGGTATTGTCTCAAGAATTTTTCTACCACACTTACCCTAGACCGATATTATGTACCTGGGATCAATTCCGATGAGCCGATGAACACTAAGCTGTAAAATAGTTCAAAGTGCAAATTGACAACAGTAACAGCCCTCAAGCTAGTGTGAGAGGGAAGGGTAATATTTGACTGTTTTTGTCCATCGCACGTTAAAAAAACCAGCAAGTGATGTATTAGTCACATTTTGTCAGTTAAGAGCTTAGATATTATAAGGGAGAAAAAAACGAATGTATCTCAAGAGTGAAACTGGTGTTGCCACCAAGACAGGAGCTAATGGCCGCGTCTTTATTTTTGAAGTGGAGGGACTCCGACAAGGGGAGAATACAGACAAACTCAACTTTCCGATTCGTCGCAGTGGCGTAGTCTATATCACTGTCCCCTTTGAGCGCATGAATCAAGAAATGCGTCGTATTGGTCGATTGGGAGGGAAAATTGTTAATATTCGCCCCGCAGGTGAACCTCAAACTGCACTCACCGAGGCTACGGTAAGTGGACAGCAGAGCCAACCATCTGAACAAAAAAGCCAGCCTATAACTCAAGCCAAGGCTAAAACGGAAATTCCGGTTAATATCTACCGTCCGAACAATCCCTATATTGGGAACTGTATCGAGAACTATGAACTCGTGGGTGAAGGGGGTTTGGGTACTGTCCGTCACGTCACCTTCGACCTCTCTGGTGGCGATTTACGCTATGTTGAAGGTCAAAGTATTGGGATTATTCCCCCTGGAACAGATAATAAAGGCAAACCCCATAAGTTAAGGCTGTATTCCATTGCCTCTACTCGTCATGGGGATAAACTAGATGATCAGACTGTCTCCTTGTGTGTTCGTCAACTGGAATACAAACATCCTGAAACCGGAGAAACCGTCTATGGTGTTTGTTCGACCCATCTATGCAATTTAGAAGTCGGAGCAGATGTAACCATCACCGGGCCAGTAGGTAAGGAAATGTTACTCCCCGATGATGAAGAAGCTACCGTAGTTATGATGGCAACGGGTACGGGTATTGCACCTTTCCGGGCTTTCCTATGGCGGATGTTTAAAGAACAACATGAAGACTACAAATTCAAGGGGTTCGCTTGGCTATTCTTTGGCATTCCTTACACATCCAATATTCTGTATAAAGAACAATTGGAACAGTTACAACGGGAATTTCCTGATAACTTCCGCTTAACTTATGCCATTAGTCGTGAACAACAAAATCCCGAAGGTGGCAGAATGTATATTCAAGATCGGATTAAAGAAAATGCCGATGAACTCTGGCATTTAGTCCAGAAAGATAGTACCCATACCTATATTTGTGGTCTTAAAGGTATGGAAGGCGGTATTGATGAAGGTATGACAGCGGCTGCGGGTAAATCCGATGTTAACTGGAGTGATTACCAAAAAACACTCAAAAAAGCACATCGTTGGCACGTTGAAACCTACTAAATCAGTTATCAGTTATCAGTTACCAGTTATCAGTTGCTAGTTACCAGTTATTAGTTATCAGTTACCAGTTACCAGTGTAGGTAGTTCACAAATAGATAAAATAATGATTATTCCCCATTACCCATTACCCATTCGTAATTNNCCCATTTTATGATCCCCAAAACTGGCATTGAAATGTACCAACAACGGCTTTTTGCCCTGCATAAAAGTCAAATTTATACTGATTTAGATTCCGAAATTGACCAACCAAATTATCAAGATTGGCTGGATATATTAAAACAAGAATCTGATTTAATTCAAGATAAAATTGCCAAAAAATCTGATTCATCTCGTCTGAATATTTTATTGGGAGATTCCCTAAGTATGTGGTTTCCTAATAATTTATTACCGTCAGGAAAATCATGGTTAAATCAAGGTA
>DMPJ01000469.1:0-5609 GCA_003456035.1 Planktothrix sp. UBA8402 | reverse complement strand
CTGGAATTAATGATTTAAAAAGGCAAGTTCCCGTTGCAGAGATATTAAAAAACTATCAAAAAATAATCGATTATTTACAATACAATTATCCCGATAGCCGTATTCTAGTTCAATCTATTTTTCCGACTCAATTACCAACAGAAATTTTAACTTTTTCGATTCCAAATTCTTTAATTAAACAACTAAATCAAAATTTAGCCCAACAAGTTAACGACCAAGGAAGCATCTATTTAGATTTTTACCAACGATTTACTAATACCCAGGGAAATCTCCGATCTGAACTAACAACCGATGGCTTACATCTTAGCCTAGAAGGTTACAAAGTTTGGCAATTTGCCCTCAAACAAACCGAATCTCGCCTATCCAAAAATCGAGATCATAACTATCAAAAATGGCTACAAGAATCAGCAGGATTTCCCTTAGATGGACAATCCTATAGTTGGGTTTCTTATCAAGTTAAACCTGGAGATACCCTAGAAAAAATCACCCTAAAAGCATTAGGACAAGAGGATTTCGATTATTGCGATTTAATTGCTATCCGAAATAACCTGATATCAGATATTCGACCGATCGATGATCAGATCGAAATCCCGCAATTAATCCAAAAATAGCCCCCGTTTCCGGCTTTCACGGCGGATAGCCAAACTGAACTAGAGAGTTTGGCGAGAAACGAATTTTTCCAAGTCTGCCTGAGTTTGCTGTAGCATTTGCTCACGAGAATCACGAGCTATGGTCAAGTTGGGAACTAAATTACGAGCCTGTAACGTCATGTGCAGTTGTAAATCTGCGACATAAGCACTTACGCCTTGATTGTTCAAAGCTGTTGAGTATCCCATCTCTAACTTCACAGGTTTTTCTCCCTTCAATCTTAAGTGTATTTTTTGGTCACTTGGTAGAAGATATCACGTCATCAGCCAAACTGAATCATCTTGTAACGAAGTTTAATCGTTCAGGGCGGAATCTTTACAGTTTGTTACAAATCCACCTAAGATGGGAGTCACCTCAAGGACTAACCGCGAATAATTTCAGTATTGAGATTTGTTAACAAATCTGGGATTTATGGGTAAGATTCCTAGTGATCAGGATATTTCTGTTAAAGCTAAAAATTCCAGTACAGGACTAACAAACCCAGGGATACTCTATGCACCGGATAGGGGTTAATTTGGATTTTGTATTTTTAGATACAGAAAAAATTTACATTTAACCAGACTCATAACTTAGAATCAATCACCAACATAAAATTTAGGTTTTTCGATATGGCACAACTTATTGGTACCCAGAGTGATGATTTCCTAGTTGGGACGCCCGAACCCGATGAAATACTAGGATTTGCTGGAAACGATACCTTACAAGGATTAGAGGCAAACGATACCCTAAATGGAGGTCAAGATCAAGATTTGCTGTCTGGAGGTGTAGGTAATGATCTGTTGTTTGGGGATATTGGCAATGATACCCTGGAAGCAGAATCAGGAGATGACATTGCTTATGGTAACGCTGGGGATGATCAACTAAATGGCGGTGAAGGTAACGATATCCTTCATGGCGGACAAGGCAACGATACTTTATTTGATAGTAGTGGAAATGATCAACTATTTGGAGATAGAGGAAACGACCTTCTATATAGTGGAACTGGGAAGAATGAACTGACTGGAGGCGGAGGTTCTGATGTATTTGTAATTGGTCGAGAACTGATAGATAGTGAAGTTGATAGTATTACTGATTTTAGAATTGGAGTTGATTTAATAGGGTTAACGAATGAATTAAAATTTGCTGATTTGCGGTTTGTTCAAGTCGGAAACGATACCGTAATTGAAGATAAAGTTAGCAATCAACAACTAATTATTATTCCGGAAACCCCAGCTACAACTCTGAATAATCAAGCTAACTTTACTCAATCTATTGAAAGTCTTACCCCGGTTATTGAGTTTACCAATAATGAGTCTCTGCTAGTCAAAGAAGGTGAAACACCAGCCCTATTCGTCAACGTTCAACGGGCGGGTTCCCCATTTAATACTGTTAGTGCCCAACTAGAATTGCAACCAGACACCGCCACTACCAGCGATGTCAACCTACAACCCATAGAAATCGTTTTCAAACCCTATGAAACTTTCAAAATAGTTCCTATTCCCCTAACTGTTATTGATGATCAAGAAACCGAACCTAATGAAAGCTTTAACTTAATCCTAACCAACCCCACCTCTGGAGCCACCCTGGGAACATCCCAAAAAATTGTTGTCAGCTTACAAGATAATGATAGCAGTTCACAGGGAACTGTCCCCCCAACAAATTCAGCACCATCTATAGTTATTCCGCCCCAGCCATCTTCATCCCAGATTAGCCTGTCTTTGTCTCCGGCAACAATCCTGGAAAACGGCAAAGAAAACCTAGTTTATACCTTTACACGAGAGGGCGGTTCCCTAAACCTACCCATTAACGTGAACTTCACCGTTGGAGGGACAGCAAAACTGGGGGAAAACTATACCGTTATTGACAACCCCGGCTTTACTAACACGGTCGGCAGCGTTTCCTTCCCTGAAAATGGTACCATCGCCACCCTGAAAATTGCTCCCATCAACAACGATTTATTTCAAGAAGACCCCCTAACTATTGATATCAGCTTAAAAGAATCCGGTTTTTTATATACCGCTAATCCTCAAAAATCCACCGCAGTGGGAAGCATCCAGAGTGAAGACCTCCCACCCAAACCTCCGGTTTATAACTTTAGTCAACCGGAATTTTCCATCTTTGAAGGTGATCCAAATGTTCCTCGTGCCGCTACGATCACGGTTAACCGTACTTTTGATACCAGCCAGCAATCGAGCATCAAGATTCTGCTCACCCCAGCCCCGCAGAATGGCGGAACACCAGGCGTTGACGTCGAACCTACGGAAATCGCCCTCCAATTCGCCCCTGGCCAGACTGAGAACAGCTTTCAAATCCCGATTATTGGTGATAACGACATTGAACCCTCAGAGGCGATTACCCTATCCTTTGCGCCAGACGCTTTTCTCCCCACCGGACAAGCTGGAACCCTTCAGCCCACAGCCAACTTAGTTATTAACGACGACGATGGCCCCACTACCTACGATTTCACAGAACCTTTATTCAAAACCCTTGAAGGTAATTCAAGTAATATTACCCAACTGGTTGAAATTAAACGTTCTGGGGATATCAATGTAGACTCCTCTGTCTCAGTTAACGTCACCGGGACTAACGCCATTCCCAATATAGATTTTGTTCCAGGGCCAATCACTGTTAACTTCACCGCCGGAGAAATCACCCAAACCGTCCCGATCACCATTCTGGGCAACCTCACACCCAATCAAAACCGAACCCTGAATCTATCCCTAAATCCCTCCCTAGGTAATTTAGTTGGAAACCAGCATCCCACCTCAGAGTTACTCGTTATTGACGACGATAACGTTCCCACTTATGATTTTACCACTAACGTTTATCGGATACGCGAGAACAACAGCGATATTACCTACAGTGAAATCACCGTGATTCGCTCCGGGAAACTTGATATTAAATCATCGGTGACTGTGGACTTAAACCCAGCTTCCCAAAACGGAGCCACTCCAGGAGATGACTTTACCCCATCGGAAATTCCCCTAAAATTTGCACCCGGGGAAATCAGCAAAACTATACAAGTTACCATTAAAGGAGATGCAATCTCCGAATCCGCCGAAACTGTGGCTCTGTCATTTTCCAAATTCGACAACGGTGGACAAACCGGAAACACAGTTCCGGAAGCTGCTCTGATCATTGAAGATGATGATTCCCCACCAAGCTATAATTTTGTCGATGGCAACTACAACGTCGATGAAGGAGACAGCACTAGCTTGTTCAGTCAAGTCCAGGTAAGTCGCTCCGGAGATATTAGTCAAACATCTAGTGTGGATGTGGTGTTGACCTCTGGTACAGCGATCGCGAATACCGACTTTACACCAGGGCCACAAAGAATTCAATTTGCCCCCAACCAAGACATACAAACCATTTCCCTCGGAATTATTGGCAACACCAAGGTTCAACCAGACCGCAGCTTTGAACTATCCTTCAATAATTTTGATCAAAACGGAGTAGCCGGAGACACAACTCCCACCAGTACCGTCACTATCAAAGATGACGATAAAGCCACTCTCACTTTGACTGCTGTAGAAGCTACGGCCACGGAACCTATAACTACCAAAGTTCCAAACGAAAAGCCCCAAAACGGAATTTATCGGATTAGTCGCGCCGCCGATAGCTATGGGGATTTAACGATCAATCTCACCCCAAATTCCGATAAAATTACTGCCAATGACTACACCCTCAAGACTTCAACCGGGCAAACCCTGAAAATTAATAATAACTCCCCTGTCGTCGTTACCCTTCCCGATAGCCAATCCAGTATGGATATCACCCTGACTCCGATTGATGATATTCCCGCCGAAGCTTCGGAGTCCTTAACCTTAGCTTTAGCAGATGGGAATTACAAGATTGATCCCAAAGAAAATACCGCAACGGTGACGATTTTAGCTAATGATACCACCGTCACCCAACTGGGAGATACTAAGAGTCAAGCCCCAGAAGACTATGACTTAGTGGAAGGCTCCCTACGCCAAGCCATTCTCAATGCTGAGTCCCTACCCGGAGAAGATACGATTACCTTTGTTGACAAAGCTGCTTCTGGGGTGATTAATCTCGCTGGAGCCTTACCTGCTGTCAGTAGCGATGTCATTTTTGACGGGCCAGGAGCCGATAAACTAGCGATTCGTCGAGATACGGGAGGGGACTACAATATTTTCACTGTTAATGGAGGTAATGTCACCTTTGAGGAATTGAAACTTGCCAATGGTTTCCCAGCCGGAACTATACCCAATACCAGTAGCACCACCACAGGTAGTCGCGGCGGTGCAATTAATATTACTTCATCGACTAGCAATGTTAAGGTGCTTAACAGTTGGCTAGATGGAAACCAAGCTAATAATGGAGGTGCGATCGCCAACTCCGGCCAACTCACGGTTCAAAACAGCACCATCAGCAACAACAAAGGTAGTAACGGTGGAGGAATTATCGTCATTGACGGTCAAGTCCAAATTATTAATAGCACGATTGCTAACAACAAAGGCAGCATTGGCGGCGGTATATTTAACTCCGTTGCGGAATTGACTATGACCAATAGTACGATTGCTTTCAATAATGCCACCGGAAACAGTGGCGGGGTCAGAAATATTGGTGGGGTAGCCAATCTGAAAAACACAATTATTGCCAGTAACACCTCCCCCATTGACCCCGACGTGGGAGCCTCCATAGAATTTGCCTTCAATAGTGGCGGCAATAACCTGATTGGAGACGGAACTGGAGGAGAAGGTTTAGTCAATGAGGTTAAAAATGATCTTGTTGGCACGNNNGGCATCACACCAACCTTAGCTCTAGCTAGTACCAGCCTTGCCATTAACGCCGGAAATAATAGCTTTGCCACCCCCTATACCAATCCCGGACAGTTTGACCAACGAGGGCCAAACTTCACCCGAATCATCAACAACATCATTGATATCGGAGCCTTTGAGTCTCAACTGTTCTAAGTGTTGGCGGTTTTGGTTGGCGGTTAACCATCAACCAAAACC
>DMPJ01000371.1 GCA_003456035.1 Planktothrix sp. UBA8402 | reverse complement strand
TGACGATCAAATAGCCAGACTTTGACATAAATTCGGGGCAAACCATCAGGAAGTCTCACCCTCAGTTTAACTAACCTTCCCGCAATAATTTCTGTTGATAACACCTCAATTTGAGGGTCTGGAACCTGTTGATCTTCTGGCAAAACATAAGAAATAGGTTGATTCGCTGCCGGGGTTTCTGGTTTAATTTCTTTAATATTTTTACGTCGGGGGAAAAATGCCCCAGGAGATTCTAAAGGTTCATCATCAACAACAATTTCTTCTAATTCTTCCTGAGCATGAATCACTTCTGGAGATGGCAAAGGTGCTGTATCCGATGAAGTTTGATCGGAACGTTTAACAATATTAGTAGCAGCATTAAAAGGAATCTCAGGTAAGGGATTAACATGAGCCCGTTTCACCCATTGCGACCATTCCTGATCACCCGCTAAAGCATTCAACCGCGACCAAAACCGATTATTTAAGTCTAAGGCTTGAAAGGCTTCTTGAACTTCTGGATCTGATTTCGGTTTAGTGATCGGATCAATTTTTTCAATCCCATCTGTCGCCGGGATTAATTCCGATGATTCCCCTACTAATAGGGGTGAAATTGAAGTTGATATGTCTGTATAATTCGATTCCCAAGAGTTAACAACCGTCGATGAATCCTGATCCTCAGATGAGACAAAACTTTGATCCGGTTTTGGTGCAGGTTTAACTTCCCCAGTTGTGGAACTAGAGCCGAATATTGGCAAATCTAGGGATGTAGCAGATCGAGATTCCCAGCTAGAATTATTCAGTTTGGGAGGAAGCACCGTAGTCGTTTCCGTGGTTAAGACTTCAGCCCTGTTAGTGCTATCGGTCAGGTCGGGTAATTCCAGAATTCCCATATCTAAATTGGAAAGGTCGGGGAAGTCATCTTGATCCAATTCTGGACTAAAACCCTGATCTATAGCTTCTAAAAGATGTTCAACCTGGGTAACAACACTAAAGGATTGAGTCGTCACCGCCACCCCATCATGGGAAAAAATCACTTCCCCTAAAATTAAACGGGTTTTACATTCAAAGGGAATATAAACCACACCGGAAAAAGCCAGAGGGAAGTCGGAGGAAGGAAGGGTTTGGTTAACCTCAAATAACGGTTCTGAGCTTTGGGGGTCGCGTAAGCTCCATTGCAATTGTCCGTCAGTTAGAATTGGGTAAGTAGAGGCAGAAGGTTGACCGGAGGTAGCTGTTGGCAATTCCACCCGTCCCGACACGATTAAGCCTTCTCCTAAACGGCCAACAAAGGAATCTTGCTCTAGGACGATGTGCAGAGTATTTAGTAACTTTTCTACAGCATCAAGGGCTTGGGGGGATGGCTGGGAAGTATCGGGAACAGCAGGCGTTGGCGGTTCAGGAACAATATAGAGGCCAGAGGTAGGGAATTGTACAACGTTAGAATACTGTTCTGTAGGCGAATCAACTGCCTGGGGTGCTGCGGAGTTAATATTAGCCGTCGGTGGTTCCGTATCCCCAAAAAATTGCTCAAATTCTTCTGCTTCCGAGGGGAGAACCCGTAATTGGATCGTTTTTTTACCAACGGTTGCTAATAACCCAGACGTCAGTTGAGGCGCACAGGAAAATTGCCAATTCCCTGGTTTTAGGGAAGTGTAGGGCATGACCACCATCAAACCCTCGGCATTGGTGGTTAGTGTCCGAGTTTGAACCTGTTGGACGGGTGGAACCGCATCAAAATCTTGATAGATAATCTTAACATCAATGGAGATGTTCGTATATCCAGAACGGGCTACCATCCGGTAGCGTCCTTCCAAAATTTCAACATCCGGGGATTCTAAGGTCAGCCAACTATTGTCCCCTTCTTTTTGCAGTAAAAATTCCCAACTTGCCATTTCCCGCCTCTATATCAGGTGGTTTTTCATCTCTCCAGTATAATAGCGGAATTAGATGGCACTGAAACAAATAGGCAGGAGGCAGGAGGCAGAAAGAATCAAGAATTAAGAATCAATCTTTTTTCCCAGTTCCCGCTACCTTCTGTCCCCTGCCTCCTGTCTCCTGTCTCCTGTCTCCTGTCTTCTACAGCAATCCAGCGTTAGTTCCAGGTTTGCCAGTTGCCAGTTCCACTTTGACAATTTTACCGCCCATTTTCATGATCCGTTGTTGTTCCTTAAACCAACTGTCATAGGGAACTAACTTAGTAAAGTAGGTATTTTGTAATTCCCGTTGGGTACGAATCCGGCTTTGGCTTGGAACACAAGCCGTTACTTTAAACATCCGCATGAGGTTCGTCTCTCCTAGGCAAATTTAACAAGTTTTACATCAATTTTTAAATGATCAAAGGCCGGGAGTCTGGAGTCAATACTAGCTCGCTAAAACTTATCAGGAAAAATAGACAAGCCTTTGGCGCTCTAGCATTCACTCCAGACTTCCCTGGCCTTGAAGGTCGTTTAGATTTGGGATTGGGAATCAAACTCACTGACTACCCTCACAAACCTAACCTCGGTTTTAGCTTAAACCAGAGGAGATATAGTCCAAGTAAATACCCATTTCTTTGCCAGCATCAGCACCCACTAAACTAGCGGTAACTTCTTTGATGGCTTGGATGGCTTGAACGGTAGAACCGATGGGAACACCCAGAGAGTTATAGGTTTCTTTCAAACCGTTGAGAACACGCTCATCGAGAATGGAAGGATCGCCAGCTAACATAGCATAGGTAGCATAACGCAGGTAGTAGTCTAAGTCGCGGATGCAAGCAGCATAGCGACGGGTGGTGTACATATTTCCACCAGGACGAGTCACGTCAGAATACAGCAGAGATTTGGCTACTGCTTCTTTGACGATACTGGCTGCATTAGCACTAATGGTGGAAGCAGCACGAACCCGCAGTTCACCAGTGGCGAAGTAAGCTTTTAACTTTTGCAGGGAGTTGGCATCCAGGTACTTACCCTGAACGTCAGCAGAATTAATTACGGAAGTAATGGCGTCTTGCATGATTGTTCTATTTCCTTGTAGTCGCTGAATCTAGGAATCGTTTAAAAAATGTGATAAAGCGATCGGACTTATGAGAGCGCACCGATCACATAGTCGAAGTAAGCTGCGGCTTCGGCTGCATCTTCACCAGATAACAGACCTGTAGCAACACTCTTCAGCGCACGAATTCCTTCGGCAACGGCTTCAACGGGAGTACCCAGAGATTTGTACATTTCCCGAGCGCCAACGATCCCAATTTCTTCGATGGGGGTAATATCACCCGCAACGACTCCATAGGTAACCAGACGCAGGTAGTAGTCAAGGTCGCGTAAGCAAGTAGCGGTCATTTCTTGGCCATAAGCATTACCCGCCGGGGAGACCACATCAGGGCGTTTTTGGAACAATTGGTTTCCAGCTTCTTTGATGATGCGTTCCCGGGCTCCGCTCACTGTTTCGGCGATGCGAAGACGACGCTCACCAGAGGTAACAAAGGCTTTGATCCGGTCTAACTCACCAGGGCTGAGGTAACGCGCTTCGGCGTCGGCATTAACGATGGATTTTGTGACGATACTCATTTTCTACAAAAGCGTTTAGCTAACGTTTTCCTGATTGACGCTCTCCCGAAACCCATTAACTGAGTCGGAGAGCCTCATCGTTACCGATGAGCGTTCCTACTTGTTCAGATACCTTCTGGATCAGGTTATGACTAGAGTGTATCTGCTTTTTGATCCGCAATCAAATCTATTTTGTTTAAGATTTTTATCGGTTCGCTTCCTGCTGCTTGTTGCCACCCGGAAAAATTTTTGAGATTTTTAGGGGACAGACAGTTCACAAGTTTGATATCCTCCACTGGCTTTTCGGCAGCGGATTCCCATGCTGCTCCCTTTCGGGCTACATTCAATGGGGCAACTAGCTTGGGACATTATGCCCAATACCGTCACTACCTATCGCTTGTATTTTGAGGCATGGAGTACACATTCTTAGCGGGATCGTAATAGTTTTTAACATTGCCAGAAAATCGAGGGTTGACCGTTTAGGTGTTGACGGTTGAGATGTTAATGTTTTTAAATCTGGTTCTGAACTTTTTTTCCGAGGATTGATCAGCAAATTAATCGTTTTCAAAATATAGAACTTCTTGAATTAGCCGATCGCTGTTATAACCTAAAATTCAAAAAGGAATAAAAGCGATCGCTTTGCTAAAATACACCCAAAAATGTAACAATAGATTCTGTTTAGAATCTCAATGGCTTGCTCCATAATATGCGTTTAACTCGATGGAATTCTCCCCGATTCAATGTCCTTCCACAGTGCTTTCCGGGTTCTAGGGGTTTCAAAACCCTGCTGACTACCTTTTTGATCATTTGTGTATTCTTTTTGACCATTACTCCTTCGGCATTAGCAGCTTTGGATGATGATCGCTTTGATGGTAATATTTTTGCGCTGTATGCTGGGAATGGTTCTTTGGTTCCCCCTAGGGTCACCTTAACAGAATCCATGAACCAAGGTAGACCCTCATTATTAGTCTTCTTTTTGGATGATAGTAAGGATTGTAAAAAATTTGTCAACACAGTATCTGAACTTCAGCGTTTTTACGGAAGGGAGGCGGACTTTATTCCGGTAAATGTTGATACCCTATTACCCGACGCCAAAAATTCCCCCCAGGAACCGGGTTATTATTACAAAGGCTATGTTCCCCAAACTGTATTAATTGACCAGTCAGGGAAAGTAGTTTTAGATAAACCCGGACAAATCGCCTTTGAAACCGTTGATGATGGGTTTCGCCAAGTCTTTAATTTATTGCCTCGTGCTGAATCTGTTGAATTGCGACGTCGTTCCTTCAATGAATTTAACACAGAGTTAGTCCCCACCCAGAAGTAAATATCTGCGGGATATCACCGAATATAGATTCGACCGAGCGATCGCTTCATAAAATGTTACATTTTAGTTATGATCGAGTCAGTCGGTCTATTTTCCTATCAAAATCCCTCAATGAATACCCCATCTTCCCCCTCTAGTCCAGACCTAGAACCCCAGGTCAACCCCAAAGAACCCCAACCCAGCTATATTAAATTAGCGATGCGAAATATGGTTCGTAAAGGCGGAAAATCCCTATTTCACTTGGCATTAACCACAGTAAGTTTAGTCGGATTTCTGGTCGGAATAGCCTATTTAACTCGTTAATTTCTTTAAATTTTTATGTTTATTTTTTATTAATGACTATACAGGTTGAAGTTAGTATACAGGACTGTTTTGGGGATAAATTTGAGTTAGAAAACTCAGAGAATAACTCCAATAAAGATAATATTATCAAGTCTTCTCCCCTGGGGATTGACTATCAATTGAACCAGACAGAATGGGAACATTGGTTCCAAATTTGGCTGAATCATTTACACCCGTATCTTCCTACCGCATCCAGTTACGAGTTAAGCTTACGTCTTACGGATAATACGGAGATAGAAATATTAAATACTCAGTATCGTTCCCAAAATCAACCTACCGATGTGTTAGCCTTTGCTACATTAGAGGTCGATTGTCCCCAACCTCCAGAAGAATTTTCTGCTGAATCGCTGTATCTTGGTGATATTGTAATTTCGGTGGAAACCGCTTATCATCAAGCTCAACAGCAAGGACATTCCCTAAAAATTGAGCTAGGATGGTTAGCGACTCACGGTTTATTACATCTTTTAGGTTGGGATCATCCCGATGATCAAAGTTTAACCGAAATGTTAGACCAACAACGGATACTACTAGAAATAGTTGATTTAAGGGTTTAAAAGATGAGTTCAGGTTCAGAAATCATAATGAACAAATTATCTAAAAAAATGTGATAAATTGTTGCCCAAATTCAGACCTAAACTTGGAAAACGTGAAAACCTAGTCAGCCAAGGATTAAACGAATGAATATCGACAAACCCTCTCTTTCAAAGTTTTCCACTCCGTTGATTCCTCTTACTAAAGAAACAACTGGATCTAAGTCTAATCTTACAGATATTATGGGAAAAAAATATGATAGGGAATTATCTTGGAAAATAGCTTCTAATTTATTACTCAGCTTTAAATATGCTTGGACAGGAATTAGTTATGCCTTTATAACTCAAAGAAACTTTCGGATTCATACTATCATCGGAACCCTAGCAATTGGCTTGGGTCTTTTTTTGCAGTTAACTCGGGTGGAAATCGCAATTATTGGCCTAACCATTGGTGCGGTTATCGCTATGGAATTATTGAATACGGCGATAGAATCGTTGGTTGACTTAACCGTTGGTCAGTCCTACCATGATTTAGCCGGAATTGCTAAAGATTGTGCGGCGGCGGCGGTTTTAATCTCCGCTTTAGTGGCATTATTTGTAGCGGGAATCTTACTTTTCCCCCCGCTATTCATCTGGATTCAAGTTATATTTTCAGGAGTTTAACCCTTGATTATTGTTATTGATAATTACGATAGTTTTACATACAATATTGTTCAATATTTAGGCGAACTAGGGCAAGAATTACCCATTGCTGCTGAAGTTCAGGTATTTAGAAATGATCGGATTTCCCTAGAAGAAATTCGTCAAATGAAACCCGATGCGGTGGTAATTTCACCAGGGCCAGGTCGTCCCGAAGATGCTGGAATTTCCCTCGAATTAATTCGAGAATTAGGGCCGACTTTCTGCATTTTGGGAGTATGTTTAGGTCATCAAAGTATTGGTCAAGTATTTGGGGGAAATATTATTTCTGCACCCGAACTAATGCACGGAAAAACATCCCCCATCCATCATACAGGTGTGGGTGTTTTTCAAAATTTAGAGAGTCCCTTAATAGCAACTCGCTATCATAGCCTAGTAATTGAACGAGAAACCTGTCCCGATATTTTAGAAATTACCGGATGGGTAGAAGATGGGACAATTATGGGGGTTCGTCATCGGGACTATCCCCACATTCAAGGGGTACAATTTCACCCGGAAAGCGTTTTGACCCAGAATGGAAAACAACTTCTAAGAAACTTCCTAGAACGAATATAATTGTCATTTAATCTATTGATACGTCAATCCCAATATTATGAAACGGCGAAAATTAATTCAATTAACAACTACAACACTATTAACCACATTAGCAACTGGGTTAACATCTCAATGGCAAAATTCTTCCGCACAATCTACTTCTGAAAATACCCTAACTGTAAAATGGTTAGGACATACTTCCTTTTTATTTACCGGGGGAGGATTAAGAATTTTAGTTAATCCTTTTCGCCCAATTGGATGTACCGCAGGTTATCGAAGTCCCCAACAAGTTCAAACCGATTTAATCTTAATTAGTAGCCGTCTTTTAGATGAGGGTGTGACCGAAGGATTTACAGGAAATCCAGCCTTATTATATGAACCCGGGGTTTATCAATTTAATGGTAATCAAATTCAAGGAATTCGCACCCTTAAAGATAGATTTAATGGCCGACAATTTGGGATAAATGTAGCTTGGTTGTGGAAACAAGCGGGAATTAAAATTTTACATTTAGGTGGATTAGCCGGGCCCTTGGGAATGGAAGAACGGATTTTAATTGGTCGTCCAGATTTAATGTTGATTCCGGTGGGAGGAGGGGCGAAATCCTATACTCCAGAAGAAGCAAAAAAAACGATTGAATTTCTGAATCCTAAAATAGTCATCCCCACCCATTATCGCACCTTGGCGGCGGACGTAACGGCCTGTGATATTGAATCCGTTGATAATTTTTTATCCGTCATGGCGGGAACATCAATACAAATCAAACAAACCGATACACTGACATTAACAACAGATGATTTACCGAAACAAGGGCCGATAATTAACGTCTTAAGTTATAACTTTGATGTTACTCCTAAAAGTTAACTGAAAGTCTCCATCTCTATTTGTGTTTGATAGCCAATTATGACCATTCAAAATTACTCGCAAAAATTCATAGCTGGGTTTGTAGGTGTTGTTGGGGTGACGCTATTCGGGATTTTACCCGTTCAAGCTCAACTGCATAATTACACTTTAACAAACTCAACCGAAATTACTCAAATTCCGGCTACAACTTCCCTGGATATTATTGATACCATTGTTAGCGCGGGTGAATTTAGAATTCTAACCCAAGCATTACAAGCGGCGGACTTAGTTGATACGATTAAAGGAGCAGGGCCATTTACCCTATTTGCACCAACAGATAAAGCCTTTTCTGAACTTCCTCCAGGAGTTTTAGAAGACTTACTGAAACCAGAGAATAAAGCCCAATTAGTTAAAATTTTGACCTATCATATTGTGCCTGGAAATGTATTATCAACTGACCTAAAATCTGGAGAAGTCGAAACTTTACAAGGTGATACGATTAAGATTCAATTAGGTTCATCGGTAAAAGTTGATAACGCAACGGTAATTAAAGCCGATGTTCCTGCTACAAATGGTGTGATTCATGTAATTGATGCGGTGATTTTACCTGAATAATTTTAATAATTTGTAGAGGATAAAACCATGAATAATTTAATAGAAAATCAAACCCAAGGCAAAAGTTTAGGAATTATCAGTATTTTGAGTTTATTAACATTAGGAACTATTTCCCCGGCAGTCGCCGCCGAAGTTCAAATGTCTGCCAATTCCGAACTAATTTGTCGCCAACCTAGCCAAGATTTGGCTCAAATTCCTATTTCTCCAAAAGTGATTCAAGGTGTGGTCGGAGATTTAGCCACTGTTATTTTATCCGATGAACGCTTTAAAATCCTAGGGATGATTTTACAATCCATTGGATTATTAGATGCTTTAAAACAGGGAGATTTTACTATTTTTGCGCCCACAGATGAAGCTCTAGCCAAGTTACCACAACAAATTTTAGATGCGATTTTAAAATCGCAAAACCTCAACCGATTTACCGAATTATTAGAATATCATGTAATTCCTGGTAAAATTACAACAACAGATTTAAAATCAGGAAAACTAAAAACTTTAGAAGGAGATTCTGTTACTATTAAGACCAAGAAAAATCAAATTAAAGTCGGAAATGCCACGATAATTGATTCTGATATTCCGGCGAGTAATGGAGTAATTCATGTCATTGACCAAATATTAATTCTACCTCAATAAGTTAGAATAGTTACCAATTGTAGGGGCGGGTTCGCCTTAACCTTAGATATGTACAATAAAT
>DMPJ01000111.1:2398-2623 GCA_003456035.1 Planktothrix sp. UBA8402 | reverse complement strand
ACAACGCAACATTTAGACTCAGCGATGTTATATTGCTGGTCTTTAGTTGAGGCAACTTTAAGGTTAATTACAGAAAAAGAAGAGTTGAGTTTACAAAGACTTGACCCACTTTATTTAGTCAAACAATTAGCGACGGAGGGCGTAATTTCCCAATCTGAGTATCGGTTACTCATGGATGCGATCTCATTCCGTAACGCTATTGCTCATGGTTTTAAAACGACAAAA
>DMPJ01000111.1:866-2345 GCA_003456035.1 Planktothrix sp. UBA8402 | reverse complement strand
CGTGCACGGGGGGTTTGGGGGGGCGCTAATTACTCCCATTGACGACCTTGGGCTCCGTTTAGATTAAAATTTGTTGAAGTTCCACTAAACAGAAATTTATGCAAATAGACCAATTAAAACCCAATCTAACCCCAACTGCTAACTCCTGGGTAACATATCCGAAACCTAATCCTGAAGCTAAATTACGACTATTCTGCTTCCATTATGCCGGGGGTGGGGCTGCGATATTTCGCTCTTGGTCGGATAGTCTACCATCAACGGTTGAGGTTTGTCCGATTGAACTTCCCGGACGTAGTTCTCGAC
Source organism: Planktothrix sp. UBA8402 (assembly GCA_003456035.1). GTDB lineage: Bacteria > Cyanobacteriota > Cyanobacteriia > Cyanobacteriales > Microcoleaceae > Planktothrix. The sequence continues at coordinate 2,042 of DMPJ01000111.1, read as the reverse complement.
TGCGGGAAACTCCTTTTACCAAAATGGAACCTCTGATAAAGGCTCTCGGCCAGGCTATCTTTCCCCACTTGACTAAACCTTTTGCTTTCTTTGGTCACAGTATGGGCGGATTAGTTAGCTTTGAACTGGCGCGGCTACTTCGCCAGGAATATAACCAAAGTCCATTACACCTGTTTGTTTCGGGATACCGCGCTCCGCAAATTCCCGATCGCACTCCGCAAATTCACGCTCTACCAGAATCGGAATTGATCAAGGAATTACGTCGCTATAATGGTACACCGGAAGCGGTATTAGAAAATGCTGAGTTGATGGAACTGTTGCTTCCTACTCTGCGAGCCGATTTTTCGGTAGTTGAAACTTACTCCTACACGGACGCACCTCCTCTGGATTGTCCAATTACTGCTTTTGGTGGATTAGAAGATTTGAAACCTAACGCCTTGGAGCTAGAATCTTGGCGAGAACAAACCAACTCGGCTTTCTCTGTGGAGATGTTTCCCGGAGATCATTTCTTTTTGCACTCAGCCCAATCTCTTGTCCTGGAACGCTTGGGAAAATCGCTATTGATCATTGATCAGGGGATCAATTAAATCAATTATCTGTTCAAATTGAAATTTACGCACTGCTTTTGTTAAAAATTGTATTAAATAAATTTCTGGATCTGGAATTTCTGCAATTAATTCTATCACAGCTTGACTATCGGCTTCAATTGACGCTTGATAGAGTTGATTCATCCAGTCCTGAGACATTACTGTTAACGCATCGGAGGTTAGCTGATTTTGTAAGACAGGATTTAATTTTGGCTGTGTTTGGTGCAAGATATATTTGACTCCTAAATGTTTGGTTAGAACCCCAAAAATCTGATCTTCTGTAAAGGGTTTTCTAATAAAATCANNTATCACAACTTGGACATCGGCTTCCAGTGCTGCTTTATAAAGTTGGTAAATCCAGTCCTGAGACATGATGTTTAAATCATCGGAGGTTAGATCATCTCGAATGATATAAATACTCAATCCTTTCTTTGCATCAACAATATCGAGTTTCAAATGCACATCTTTTTCCTCTTTTATCGCCACTTCATCCTCCCTATTTTCGTCAATTTTAATACTCTCAATGTTAGCCAAGCAGCAGTATGATGAAGTATCTTTAAGCAAAAATATTTTTGTCCCAACACACAGA
>DMPJ01000111.1:0-801 GCA_003456035.1 Planktothrix sp. UBA8402 | reverse complement strand
TCACTAACTCAGCCAATGCTTTACACAAAGCCTCAACAAAGTTACACAAATCCAGTAGTTCTGTCTCTCCCAAAGTTTCATCTATAATAGCTCTATGGGCAGCCTCATTTCGATATTCAATCAGTTGTTCAAGCTCTCCTTCTGCTGTGTTTTCTCTTGCTCGAACATTTTCAACGAAATGCTTGATAGCTCTATGGTTCTCCACCCAGACCCAAGTATTCGGAATTCCAACACCGGAGAACAATTGCTCAATTGCTTCTTTCCGTAAGTTTTGTTCATGCAAGAGAAAGGCATCGGAAACTAATTCGTATTGTTTTCCATCAGTAACTCCACGCCATAAACCTCGAACAACCTTGTCTACAGAAAGGTGTTGAAACCTATTCTTTTTCTTCTTTAGTTCAAGTAGCAATTTTCCTACACCTATCTGATGCGTATCTTTGATTTTGTCGTTCAGATCTGAATAAAGCGGAAACATTTCTGGCAGACTTTGTACCCAATTTGTGATTAATTCCTCAACAAATCCCTCATAAATTGCGTACAGTCGCGTTACCGATGCACAGTGATCATAAACTCGCCACTCCCGTTTACTAGGAAGATATTCTATTAGGTTAGTCAGTTGCGTATTTTCGTCTGATTTCTCTTGTGCTACAGTCTCATCCCCAAATACAATTTCTCTTAGCCTATCATTAGTCTGGATGATTTTGCGTACAGTGGAAATATTGATACTTACTATGTTGAGAAGCTGATCAAACATCGAAAGTTACTCTCCAATAACTAGCGAGAGCATTTCGTCAAACATCC
>DMPJ01000463.1 GCA_003456035.1 Planktothrix sp. UBA8402 | reverse complement strand
CGGGGCGGTTTTATTCCTACAAATGATCATTTAGAGGTATTATCTGGAGGTGAACCTGTTCCCCATTTATGGGCGATTGGAGATGTGACGGGTAAAATGATGTTAGCCCATACCGCATCCGCCCAAGGAGTCGCCGTTGTAGAGACTATTTGCGGACGCCCTCGCGCCGTGGATTATCGTAGTATTCCGGCGGCTGCTTTTACCCATCCTGAAATTAGTTATGTCGGTTTAAATGAACCTGCTGCGAAGGAATTAGGACAAACAGAAGGGTTTGAAATTGCGACGGTGAAAACCTATTTTAAGGGTAATTCTAAAGCCATTGCGGAGGGAGAAACCGAAGGTATGGCTAAAGTGATTTATCGCAAAGATACGGGGGAACTTTTAGGGGTTCATATCTTTGGACTCCATGCTTCTGATTTAATTCAGGAAGCGGCAAATGCCATGTATCAACGGCAATCTGTCCATGATTTAGTGTTCTGTGTTCATACCCATCCTACCCTTTCTGAAGTGCTTGATGAAGCCTACAAACGGGCTGTTTTTAGTGTNNATGTAGAGACGTTGCATGCAACTTCTCTACAGGGGGATTGTGTAGCTAACTGAAATTTGATATAATCAATTTTATATTAATTTGGAAGATTAATCTATGTCTTTTTACCATCAAAACCTAGAGGCTTTTTTCAAATTATTAGAAGAACAGCCACAATTATTTAATAACTCACACCGTCAAAATCTAATTGAGTTGATTGAACCCTTACCCGATGATATTGAAACTTTGTCAATTGCGATCGCTAGTTGGTATGAAAACTATGATGATATTGTTGATGCTCAGTTAGAAATTCTGAATAGTGCTATTTTAATTAATAACGATTCTGAAAAAACATCAACTTCAGAATTAGCATTAGCTCGTTTACCATTAACTAATATTAGTTCTGTTCCTAAACCCAAACCTGAGTTAAACAAGGAAACTTTAAAAAATGCCATTCAACCCTTATCGGGCACAACTCCTCCTGAATTATAATTAATGGTAAAAAAACAATCTTTTTGGGTTTAACATTGACCAATTCGACAAATGATTGAAGTTTACGCTAAACTATATATATCCTAATTGGGTTAACCTGTTTATGTTTATTGTTGATCACGAACCCGCTAACCTTCAAAGATTAGAACAACCAGAGGAATTTGATGATATTATATTTCCAGAGGGTAATTTGTGGAGTGAGGAACCTGCTTTGGAAAGTTACTTACATTTACAACAACTGCTACTTTTATTAAAATGCCTTGATTGGTATTGGCGCGATCGCCATGATTATTTTGCCGCAGGTAATCTCACGGTCTATTTTAGCCCCAATCAAAAAAAATCAGAGCATTTTAGAGGGCCGGATTTTTTGGTAGTTTTAAATACAGAACAGAAACCCCGCAGGAGTTGGGTTGTATGGGAAGAAGGCAAATATCCTAATATTATTATTGAACTTTTATCTCCATCCACGGCAGAAATTGATAAAGGATTAAAAAAACAACTCTATCAAGATAACTTTCGCACCTTTGATTATTTTTGGTTTGATCCTGATACCTTAGAATTAGCCGGATTTCATTTAGTTGAGGGTAAATATCAACCCCTTGAACCCAACCCCCAAGGATGGTTATGGAGTCAACAATTAGAATTATTTTTAGGTCTTTATAACTCCCAATTACGTTTTTTTACCTCAGACGGTCAACTTCTCCCCACTCCCGAAGAATCGGCAATAGCAGCAGAAACTCTATTAGCAAAATATCGAGAACAATTTGGGGAGTTAACCTAATATTTGATTTCAAAACCCGCGTCGGCGGGTTTCGTCTGTGTAGCGACAGATTTCAATCTGTCGGAATCTGAAAACTATAACTAATTTCTCAACCATCGGAATAGGGGAAGAATGAAATAGTGAGTTATCCCCAAACAGAAAGCTGTTGTGCCACTGAGTAATGCCATAAACCCTAAATTGTGCCAAAATTGCGATAAATTAGGGTGTTGCATTTGAGTGGGAAAATGTAACATTCCTGGGGGCAAAATATGAAATTGATTGAAACCAAAAAATAGGGTAGTAACGGTTAATAAAACAAAAATACCCTGAAATAGTTGATCACTGCGTAACCCTAAACCTAAAGTTACTAACCCGGCGGCTATTCCGAAAGGGAGTTGATTAAACCAGTCTAATTTCCATCCATGAAGACCTATATTTTCTAATAACTTATTGATCAGTTGTCCACTAGCTCCTCCGACAATATAACCTAACATTCCCATGATTCCAGCTAACCAATAACGGCGACGTTGACCGAAACCTCCAGCATCGGTTAATCCAATTCCGGCTCCTAATCCTGCTAATCCCCAAACTAACACTTCCGCGCCTAAAGTTAGGGGAACATTAGGCAAAATTTCTGGTAATTCATGTGCTAAAATAACGGTAATGGTTTTTCCTAACCTTAACCCAGGGAAATAAATTAATATTGATCCAATTACTGTTCCCACAATAGATCCGGTTCCGGCTAAGGCAATTTCCCAACTGGTTTCCACTAAACCCCGAACAGAATATATGGTTAATTTTCCGATTCCAAAAAACAGTTGAATTAATTTTTTATCCCATTGAATTAAACTGGTTTTGAGGCTATCTAATAACCTTTGATGGGAAGACATCATCCGTCGAGGATGTTTTTTCTGTCGAATAATTCTAAAAATGTCTGTTTGAATTTCTTTAGCGGTTTGGGGACGTTCACGGGGATTGAGTTGTACCATACGCTCTAATAAATTACCAAACCCAGGACTAACCAGGGCTTTTTCTCGCCAACGCAATTCCCCTGTGTAAGCATCATCTAAGTCCCCGGGAAATTGACCCGTTAATAAATGGATACAAGTGCGTCCCAAGGCGTAGAAATCCGATGAGGGCCCTACCATCGCCCCCATCACCTGTTCCGGGGGACTGTATCCGGCGGAAATTAGGCGGGTGGTACTGCGGGGGCTACTTTCGCGATCGCTATGGGAAACAGGGCCAATTTGTTTTGCACCGCCAAAGTCAATCATTACCAGTTGGGTGTCCCCAATTTGGGTGGTTTTCAGGGCTAAAACGGGGGTCATCCGTAACATCAGGTTTGAGGGTTTGATGTCTCGATGAATAATTTGATAGCCATGCAATTCCCTTAATATATCTAAGGATTGGGATAGCCAACTGATCACCCAGTCTTCGGGACAACCTTGGGGATATTGCTCTAAAATTTCCTGTAGGGTGGGGCCATTAATTTTTTCCATCACCAAACAGGGAAGATCGCCTTGGGAGCCGTTGCGTTTTTTTAAATAAAAATAGCCATCGGCTTCGACCCTAGGAACTCCTGGATGGCGTAATTGGGCTAAAACTGCCGCTTCGTGTTCAAAGAGTTCTAGGGCTTTGGGGGAGGGTTCAACCAGGACTTTCAGGACTTTTTCGGTTTGGGTTTTCAGATCCCAGACGGTATAAAGGCGGGAAAAACCCCCGGTTCCTAAATTGTGTAGGGGGATATAGCGTTGGTTCAGTTGTAGGGGAGCGCCACAACTCTGACAAAATTTGTTCCCCCAAGGTTGATTTGACGGATGGGAGCATTGAGGATTAATACAATGGATGGTGGGTGAAGTCACAGTGGGCGGTGAACAGTGAGCGGTATTGAGTTAACAACAATCTTAACGAATAGTCCTACGCAAAACCCGGTAATTGATTAATAGACTTAAATAGATTATTAATTAATTTACTATAGACTATATACTATTTAATCAAACATCAGGTTTTACTTGACAAAATGCTTTAAGTGTGCAATCTCCATTTGGTAAAAGTTTAAGTACAATAACTTATTCTTGTCTTTTAAATTAACTTAATAATACTTAATATAAAAAATGTAATTTTAGTGGTAGACAAACTAAAAAAAACTCAGTTCTGAGGAGAACATTACCAATCAAGAAGAAATATAAACAAATGTTATAGAAATATTAAAAAGATTCAACGTTGCAATGACTCGTTTCTTGATATTATTTTAATCAATTGCCAATCGGCGCATAAAATCAGCAATTCCTCAACAAAGGGAGATTTAAGGGAGATATGTCTTACTCTCAAACACAAAGCAAGTCCAAATCCGGCTATAAAGCTGGTGTGCAGGACTATAAACTGACCTATTACACGCCTGACTATACACCTAAAGATACAGACATTCTGGCTGCCTTTCGGATGAGTCCTCAACCTGGAGTACCCCCGGAAGAAGCAGGCGCTGCTGTTGCTGCTGAATCCTCGACTGGAACTTGGACAACAGTATGGACGGACTTGCTGACTGACCTCGACCGCTATAAAGGTCGTTGCTATGAAGTCGAACCCGTTCCCGGTGAAGATAACCAATATATCTGCTACATCGCCTATCCTCTGGATCTGTTTGAAGAAGGTTCTGTCACCAACTTACTGACCTCTTTGGTCGGTAACGTTTTTGGTTTTAAAGCCCTACGGTCACTGCGTTTAGAAGATTTACGCATCCCCATTGCTTACCTGAAAACTTTCCAAGGCCCTCCTCACGGGATTACCGTTGAGCGCGATAAGTTAAACAAATACGGTCGTCCTCTCCTCGGTTGTACGATTAAGCCCAAACTCGGTCTGTCTGCCAAAAACTATGGTCGCGCCGTTTACGAAGTTCTGCGCGGTGGTTTAGACTTCACCAAAGACGACGAAAACNNAAAAGATGACGAAAACATTAACTCTCAGCCCTTTATGCGTTGGCGCGATCGCTTCCTGTTCGTTCAAGAAGCTATCGAAAAAGCTCAGGCTGAAACTGGGGAAATCAAAGGCCACTACTTAAACGTGACCGCCCCCACCTGCGAAGAAATGATGGAACGGGCTGAA
>DMPJ01000164.1:4646-4836 GCA_003456035.1 Planktothrix sp. UBA8402 | reverse complement strand
TTAAATTGGGGGTGATGGCTAATTTTCGGTTAGGTTGGTTTAAAACCCAAAATAAAATTGTCCCGATTGTGGCTAGGGCGACAATAATGGCGATTATCTCATCTAGGGGGAGATTAGACCGAGGATTGGGGGGATCGGGGGGATAGGATGGTGACATGGATTAGTCCTAATTAGGGAATTACGAATTACG
>DMPJ01000164.1:0-4630 GCA_003456035.1 Planktothrix sp. UBA8402 | reverse complement strand
TTACGAATGGGGAATGGGGAATAGTCAACCGTCAACCGTCAACCGTCAACGGTCAACGGTCAACCAAATTCAGGATTAATTAATCACGCGTAATCCGGCTGCTTCTGGGTTATATCCTTCCATTTCTACAGGAATAGATGTAACCTTCCAAATTTCGTTGCAATATTCGCGGATGGTGCGATCGCTAGAGAATTTACCCATACGCAGGGCATTTAGAATCGACATTCTCGTCCATTTTTTGGAATCTTGAAATGCCACACTGACTTCCCGTTGACAATCAATATAGGATTGATAATCAGCGAAAAGCATATATTCATCATAGTACATCAAGGAATCCACCAAAGGTTTAAACATTTCCTGATCACCATGAGAAAAATAACCCGATGAAATCCGATCAATTACCGCTTTTAATTCGGGGTTATGATTATAGTAATTACTGGGTTTATAGCCTTGAGATTTCAAGTTATAAACTTCTTCTGCGGTTAATCCAAACAGGAAGAAATTCTCAAAACCCGCTTCTTCACGGATTTCAATATTTGCCCCATCCAGGGTGCCAATAGTTAACGAACCATTCATGGCAAATTTCATGTTTCCGGTTCCAGAAGCTTCTTTTCCGGCTGTTGAAATTTGTTCAGATAAATCTGCCGCCGGATAGATGCGTTGACCTAAAGAGGCATTAAAGTTCGCCAGAAATACCACTTTTAAACGTCCCCGCACATCGGGATCTTTATTCACAACTTCGGCAACGGCATTAATCAATTTAATGATTAATTTTGCCATGAAATAGCCCGGAGCCGCCTTACCGCCAAAGATAAAAGTTCGGGGACAAATATGGGTATTGGGGTTTTGTTTGATCCGGTTATACAGAGTGATAATGTGCAGAACATCCAGATGTTGACGTTTGTATTCGTGAATCCGTTTTACCTGAATATCAAAAATAGAATGGGGGTCAACTTCAACGCCATTAAATTTCCAGATATAATCTGCTAACAGTTTTTTGTTATACAGTTTAATTTGATGCCACTGTTCGCAGAATTCAGGTTCATCAATCTGGTCTTCTAATTGACGTAATTTGTCTAAATCCTTGAGCCAACCGTCACCAATTTTAGAACTATAAAACTCGGACAAGGTGGGATTACTTAATAATATCCACCGTCGAGGAGTGACGCCATTAGTTTTATTAACAAACTTCTCTGGCCAGAGTTTATAGAAATCTCGCAGGGTATCTTGTTTCAACAATTCCGTATGTAGGGCGGCGACACCATTAACAGAATGACTTCCGACGCAGGCTAAATGAGCCATACGGACGAATTTTTCTTGGCTATCTTCAATTAAAGATAACCGTCCGACTAAACCATCATCATCGGGATACCAACGACGGATATCTTCAATAAAACGGCGGTTAATTTCATAGATGATTTGCAAATGACGAGGTAACAAATACTCGAACAAACCCACTGACCATTTCTCTAAAGCTTCGGGTAAAAGGGTATGGTTGGTATAGGCAAAAGTTTTTTGGGTGACTCGCCAAGCCGAATCCCAATCAATACCATATTCGTCTAATAATAATCGCATCAATTCCGCGATCGCAATGGCGGGATGGGTGTCATTCAACTGAATGGCGGCGGTATCATTGAGGTTATAAAGACTGCTATTGTGGCGCAGATGGCGTTTAACAATATCGCGTAAAGAACAAGCCACAAAGAAATATTGTTGTTCTAAGCGCAATTGTTTACCTTGGGGGGTATTGTCATTGGGATATAGAACTTTAGAGATAGTTTCCGACCGCATTTTATCAGCGACCGCACCATCATAATTTCCGGCGTTGAAGGCGTCAAAGTTAAAAGCGTCACTGGCTTCTGCTTTCCATAGTCGCAGAGGGTTGACGGTGTTGGTATCATAGCCGGGAACGGGCGTATCGTAGGGAATCCCGATCACGGTTTTGGCCGGAATCCAACGAATTCGTTCCCGTCCTTTTTCGTCGTGATAAGTTTCGGTATGACCACCAAAGTTAACATCAATTGCTTGGTCAGGGCGAGGAATTTCCCAAGGATTACCAAATCTTAACCATTTATCGGGAATTTCTGCTTGCCAACCATCTTGCATGATTTGGTGAAAAATCCCAAATTCATAACGAATTCCATAGCCGACGGCGGGAATTTCTAAGGTGGCTAGGGAGTCGAGGAAACAGGCTGCTAACCGTCCTAAACCGCCATTCCCTAAGCCCGGATCGGGTTCTTGTTCGAGGAGTTCGTCTAAATTCAGTCCCGATTCTTCGACAGCCTGACGGACGCGCTCGTAGAGGTGTAAGTTGATTAAACTGTTACCCAAGTGTCGCCCCATCAGGAATTCGGCCGACAGATAGTAAACAATTTTGACCATATTTTCGTCGTAGGTTTTGATGGTTTTTAACCAACGACTTAACAGGCGATCGCGCAAGGTATAGGCCAAGGCCATATAAAAATCTTCCTTGGAGGCGATGGATTCATATTTGCCGAGCTCATAGAATAGATTATCGGCAAATGCCCGTTTCAGGGTTTCGACACTGGTTCCAGTCCGATCATCCTCAATTTTGATGGGACATTCATTAGCAGGAATTAACGATTCAGTCATTTATTCTCCTTGTGTGAGCATCAATCAATGTTAAAGGATCGTCTCGCTAACAGGATACACACTCGCAATACGTTCGTGATGTTATGTTGATGACTGTTCCTAATATTGTTTCCCTGGATGATCCTAATTCCAAGAAACTAGAACACGGATTAAACGGATTAAGATGATTTCACAGATTAAACTCTATACACTTTAACAAAACTTGGCTCTTGGTCAACAAAATAAAATCAGTGTTAATCCTCTTAATCAGTGTAATCCGTGATTAAACTTAGGGTTGATCCGGTTGGCAAGTATTTTAGCCTGTTTGTCCTCGTTGGATCATCCTTCTGTTGAAAATCCTTACACCGTAGGGTTTATCAGTTTTTTGGGGGAGTTGCTCGATTACCGTTAACTCCGGTTATTTTTTTTGGCGTGAGAAAAATGGCGATCGCATTTTAAAAAAAAGCGCCCCATCGGGTTTAGGAACCTTTTTTATATAAAAAAACTATTATTTAATCGGGTAAACAACTATACTATAAAAATCACAAAATTATCTGTTCCGGGTTTGGTTTAAATCTAGGTATCGTTATCAATGATAGAAAAATACATTCAAAATATTAATAAGCGTTATCAACTAGGTAATGCAACTGAACATACGTTTCGGGGCGATTTACAACAACTGATTGAAAGTTTGGTTCCTACTATTAGTGCGACCAATGAACCTAAACGGCAATCTTGTGGAGCGCCGGATTATATTTTAACCAAAAAAGATATACCCGTTGGTTTTATAGAAGCAAAAGATATTGGGGATAAAGACCTTAAAGGAGCTAAAAAAACCGGAAATAAAGAACAATTTGATTGTTATAAAGTATCTTTAAATAATTTAATTTTTACAGATTATCTTGACTTTCATTTATATAGAGATGGTGAATTTATTACTAAAATTGCCATAGGAGAAGTAACGGAAAAAGGGATTAAATCTTTACCCGAAAATTTTTTAACGTTTACTAACCTAATTAGAGATTTTTGTACTCACATCGGACAAACGATCAAAAGTCCTAAAAAACTAGCAGAAATGATGGCAGGGAAAGCTCGTCTTCTTTCTGGAGTGATTGAAAAAGCCTTAATGAGTGACGAAATTAACCAAGAAAATAGTACGCTTAAAGACCAAATGGGTGCTTTTAAGCAAATCCTCATTCACGATATTACGCCTAAAGAATTTGCTGATGTATATGCTCAAACCATTGCTTATGGGATGTTTGCGGCTCGATTACATGACCCGATTTTAGAAACTTTCAGCCGTCAGGAAGCTGCGGAACTGATTCCTAAATCAAATCCGTTTTTAAGAAAGCTATTTGGATACATTGCTGGGCCAGATATTGATGATCGAATTAAATGGATAGTGGATAATTTAGTAGAAATATTTTTAGCTTGTAATGTTGGAGAAATTTTAAAGAATTACGGTAAATCTACAAAAATGGAAGACCCAATTATCCATTTTTACGAAACCTTTTTAAGTGAATACGACTCAAAATTGCGTAAAGCTCGTGGTGTTTGGTACACANNTTTAAAAACCGAATTTGATTTACCCCAAGGACTTGCAGACAATAGCAAAACTAAAATCAAAGTTGATGTGCAGGGAAAACAGGTTGAGCAGGAAGTTCACAAAGTCCAAATCCTTGACCCCGCCGCCGGAACCGGAACTTTTCTGGCGGAAGTTATTAAACATATTTATCACAAATTTACAGGACAACAAGGGATTTGGAGCAATTATGTAGAAACCCATTTATTGCCCCGTCTCAACGGTTTTGAGTTGCTGATGGCGAGTTATGCTATGGCACATCTTCAATTAGATTTACTATTAACTGAAACGGGCTACAAACCCACTACAAATCAACGTTTTAGAGTATACCTTACTAACAGTTTAGAAGCACAGCACCCCGACACGGGAACACTATTTGCCAGTTGGTTAAGTGCTGAAGCTAATGAAGCTAATTATATTAAAAGAGATACACCTGTAATGTGTGTGATTGGGAAT
>DMPJ01000085.1:6315-6509 GCA_003456035.1 Planktothrix sp. UBA8402 | reverse complement strand
GTCCAGGCGATCGCCTATGAAACCGTAGAACTTCCTGACGGTCGATTACCTTTATTAACTCCCATGAGTATCATCGCCGGACGTTTATCTATTCAGTTTGGCTCCCGTTATTTGGAACGACAACAGGGCGGGAGAGGAGTTCTTTTAGCCGGAATTCCAGGAGTAAAAGCCGGAAAAGTTGTAATTTTAGGCGG
>DMPJ01000085.1:5559-6275 GCA_003456035.1 Planktothrix sp. UBA8402 | reverse complement strand
TTAGCTTATTTAGAAACAGTCTTTGGATCGAGTGTGGAATTACTCTATAGTCATCCCTCTCAAATTGAAGAAAGTGTTCCTGAAGCCGATTTATTAATTGGTGCGGTTTTAATCCTAGGAAAACGCGCTCCTAAATTAGTTTCTCGTAATTTGGTCGCCCAAATGCGCCCCGGTTCTGTAATTGTGGATGTAGCCGTGGATCAAGGTGGATGTATTGAAACCCTACGTCCGACATCTCACACCAATCCTACTTATATTGAAGAAGGTGTCGTTCATTATGGAGTTCCAAATATGCCCGGGGCTGTGCCTTGGACAGCAACCCAAGCCCTGAATAATAGTACCTTACCTTATGTTATTCAGTTAGCAGATAAAGGACTCAAGGCTTTAGAAATAAATCCGGTTTTAGCCAAGGGATTAAATGTGGAAAATCATCATTTAGTTCATCCTGCTGTTAGGGAAGTTTTTCCTGATTTAGTTTAATTAAATAATTAATTAAGCTGTTAAGCATTTAATATGAAATCCTGAAATGTTTGCTACTAATGGGCAATGGGCAATCACCAATAGTAATCCGTGAAGTTAGCAATTGGTGTTTTGTAGTGCCAGCGTCCTCGCTGGCTAGTGATTAAATATTGTAAGAATGCCTATTCCCTTTTGTAGCATTTTTTGGGGATTTCATATAAGATTGACTTTGCGTATCCTAGCGAGGACGCTGGCAC
>DMPJ01000085.1:0-5493 GCA_003456035.1 Planktothrix sp. UBA8402 | reverse complement strand
TCGCCTTGACTCTGTGTATCCTAGCGAGGACGCTGGCACGGCAATGGTTTCGCCTTGACTCTGTGTATCCTAGCGAGGACGCTGGCACGGCAATGGTTTCGCCGATTTAAAAATAGCTAATTTAGATACTTAACAGCTTACTGATTACTGATTATTGATTAACCCCTACTTGTTTTAAAACTGTTAAGGGATGATAGGATTTCAGGTTTTGAAGTTGTTCGGAATTTTTAACTAATAACGCCCCCGCAAATCCCAAAGAATTAATCGAAATTCCCTCAAATTTTTCTTGAGATCGAGGAACAATCATCATCCAATTTCGGGTAGCTAATAAATTATAAGCCCCGGATTGAAAGGGCTGATCCCCGACGGATAAACCGACTTTTGCTAATAGCTCAAAATATAATTCTAAGGTAAAAATTGCCGATTCTGATGGCTGATGAATCCAGTCAGAGTTAAAAGCAGCGATCGCATGAACAAAAGGAAATTCAGGAATGATACCAATAGAATTATTAAACTGTACAGAAGCGATCGCAGGTTCAATCGGAAGATTTATTCCATCTGGAACTAAAGGAAACGGAACTAATTGTAAATGCTTATGACGTTGACTCGCCCCGGCTAATTTTCCCCCATTATAAAAAACCAAACCATCAATTTCCCCTAAAGCCAGCCACATAGCTGCAAAATCTGCTTGAGTTAGCCAGGTTTCCTGTGCTTCAAATTGTCGAGTAACTATCAATAAATGATGATTAACAACATTAAATTTATTCAGTAAACATAAATGAGTTTCTGATAAATTACCCACAAATAAATCCTGTTCATAAGGAAGAAAAGGATTAAATTCCTTACCGGATTTAGCTAATTTTTTTTGCTGTTTTTTCTTAGCTTTCTGCTTTCGAGCTAAGTTAGAAAGAATTCTCACCAAAAACCGAATATTTCCCGCCTCTATAAAATCATATTCCGTTGGAATTGATTGTAAGGCGTCACAGTTGAGAGCCGATTCAGTTTGAGTGATTATCCGTTGCCATAATGTACCCGATGGTAACATCAAGTTAGCAGTTGTTGTACTGATCATTTCAGTGTAGGCTATAGCCTAAATTACAATCTTCTTTTTTTATCCTACAGGAGTTAGGGAAACAAGAAACAAGATCCAGCGATTGAAATCGTGGCTACACAAACGAAGTCCGCCTGCGCGGACTATTAACCTCCTTTGATCAAGGGTTTAAAACCCGCGCCGGCGGGTTTTGTTTGTGTAGCCACGGTTTCAACCGATGGATCACCTTTAGATCACCTTTAGGAGTAGGAGTGTCAAAACCCGAGAGAATTTGATACTTTAGGAATGGGGGTAACTTTGGCTTTCGGTTTCCAGTCATATTCCATATATTGAGCCGTTTTTAAAGCCTTACTATCCCCTAAAAGTTTAGCCACAACATAAAGAGACATATCAATTCCCGCAGAAATTCCCGCCGCCGTAATAATTTTTCCATTATCAACAAATCGTTGATTATCAACAACAGTGGTTTGGGGTGCCATCGCCTGTAATTGATCTAATGCTAGATGATGAGTTGTAGCAACTAAACCATCTAATAAACCGACTTTTGCTAATAGCAAAGCCCCCGTACAAACCGATAAAATTAAATCAGCATGATATCCTTTTGATTGAATCCAGGCTAGAATTTGCAGTTGATTCAGAGCCGCCTTAGTCCCCATACCACCAGGAATAATAATAATATCGGGAGGAGGACTATCTAATAGAGTACAATCTGGATTAAAACTTAAACCATAATGGCATTGGACGGCATTTAAAGTTTCCGCTACTAGAAACACATTAAAAGGTTTATCCTCATTAATTTCTGATGTGATGGAAAACACCTCAAAAGGGCCAGTAAAATCTAAAAGTTGAACCCCATTAAAAATTAAAATAGCAACATTTGTTTGAGTCATGGGTCAGTAATCCTAAACGAAAAGGGATAAAAGATTAAAATATGTTGAAAAAGTGTCTGAGGCTCCAAAATATTATTCTGGTTATTCTGATTACTCTAGCAATTGTACTAGGTTGGAATAATTTAACTTTAGCACAAGGCTCTACCACTCAACTTGAATATCGGATGAGTCGCTTAGAATCACAGGTATCTCAACTAATTGGACAGATTAATAGTCTGCAATATCAAAGGTCAGGTACAACGGTGATTCAGGTTAAACCCGATTCAACAAATCCTGCTCCCGAACTAAAAAATCCTTTGATTTCCGGTGATCCCATGTTTGATCGGTTAGCAACATTAGTGATTGAAACCAAACAAGATGTGCAAGAACTTCAGAAACAAATCGCGGAGTTAAAAGCGCAATTAGAAACTAAATAATTCCGGGTTAAAATTAGTAATCTGATAATGCCTAAAAAAATAGGTGCTGCCATGATCTAAGGAGTTAAAGATGTTCTCCTCATCTTAGAAGATTGATCAGAAGCAGCACAGTCTTTAAAAATTGATCAGGTTTAAACTATACAATGATGCCGAAATAGTAAGCGGCAACTAAAAAGTTAATTGCTAACAGAAGAATTGCCCAAAATGCACGAAAGGTATAAGATCCGCTGGGTGTTTGAGTTTTGGTAGCCATATTTGCTTCCTAAATACAATGATCCAATTAAACCACAGAAGCAACTGAATGGGGATCGGACTCTCCAGCATGATAGGAACTGCGAACCAATGGCCCAGAGCGGACATGGGCAAACCCGATTTCGGTGGCGATCGCTCCCAAACGCTGAAATTCCTCCGGTGTCCAATATTTCCACACGGGCAGATGTTCCAGGGACGGACGCATATATTGACCCAGGGTAATTCGGTCACATCCCACCCCGCGTAAATCTTCCAGGGTTTGAATAATTTCAGCCTCGGTTTCTCCATGTCCCAACATGAGGCCGGATTTTGTGGGAATGCCGGGATTAAGTTGTTTCACAATTCTTAATACATCTAGCGATCGCCCATACTTAGCTCCCCTTCTCACGGGTGCTTGTAGTCTTTGGACTGTTTCGACATTATGGTTATAACAGGCGGGTTCCGCTTTAACTACGGTGGCAATCCGTTGATATTGTAGTTCTTGGGGATTACCTCCCCCTTGCCCGCCCCAAAAATCCGCCGTTAGAACTTCGATCTGAGTTTCGGGGTTAAGCTCTCGAATTCTGTCCATCGTCGCCACAAACCATCGGGCTCCCCCATCGGCTAAATCATCCCGGGCTACGGAAGTTAAGACCACATAGCCTAACCCTAAAATTTGTACGGCTTCGGCTACTTTTTGAGGTTCATCGGGATCAAGGGGCATCGGTGCATGGCCCTTATCCACCTGACAAAAGCCACAGGAGCGGGTACAAGTCGGCCCCATTAATAAAAAAGTTGCGGTTTTCTGGGCATAACATTCCCCCCGGTTGGGACAACGACCTTCTTCACAAATAGTATGAATTTGGCGCTGTTTGATAATCCGTTGTACGGAGGATAATTCACTGGCTTTACCGATGGGACGGCGTAACCAATCAGGTATCGGTTGAATCACATTTTGATCCCGATCACGATAAGATTGTTCTGGTGCTAAATTAGAAGGGGCGGACATATTCAAGTTCCGTTGTTATTTGGGCTTCTTCTCAGATTAATCTAGTTATGTATTCTAAAGATGCAGGTCTTTTTAATCATTGGGTGACTTTAACCCAATATAATAATAGTTAACGCATCATTATCATTATGGGAGTTAGTTGTGGCAGGTCGGAAAATACTGGTTATTGATGATAGTAAAGTCATTCGAGTGCGAGTCAGAGAAATGTTACCCCCTGGTAACTTTGAGGTATTAGAAGCCAAAGATGGCAAAGAAGGTCTCGAATTTGTTCAAAAAGAACATCCCAACTTAATTATGCTGGATTTCCTCCTGCCTAAATTAAGTGGCTGGGATGTGTTTCAGCGAATTCAAGCGGATGAAACCTTGCGACGAATTCCCCTTGTCCTGATGTCGGGACGGAAGGAAGAAGTCACCGAAAAAATTTCCGAACCCTTTCAATATTTTGAATTTATTGAAAAGCCCTTTGAGAAGAATCAACTGATTTCTGCGATTAAATTGGCGTTCCAAAAAGCCAATCTTCCCCGGGAACCCTTACCCACGTCTGTTTCTGCTGGACGTTCTGTAGCCGCTGCAACTGCTCCTGTAGCCGTTGCACCTGTTTCTGGTGGAGACGCGACAGATATGGCGGCAATTAAGGCGCAAATGGCTAAGATGCAGGCGGAAATAGATGCACTGAAAAAACAATTGTTGCAATTAAAAAAATTTATTCAGGCGAAATTACCATAGGGAGGTTGACAGTTAACTATTGATGGTTGACTGTTAACTATTGACCGAAAATTGATCACAAATATGATATTGGATGCTGCATTTTTTACACAATTAAACACGGCAATGGATTCGTTATTAAAACGAATGAATCTATTTTCCCAGGCGCGGGTTTTAGTGGTGGGGGATTTAACTTTAGATGAATTTTTGACGGGTCAAGTAGAACGTTTATCCCGGGAAGCTCCGGTATTAATTCTCCGCCATGAACATACCCGTCAAATTCCTGGGGGTGGTGCGAATGCGGTTTACAATTTGGCAAAATTAGGGGCATCGGTTAAGGTTGTTGGACTGGTGGGAAATGATGATCAAGGAATTGCTCTTTGTCGAATTTTTGAACAGTCGGGAATTGATATTGGGGGAATTTTAATTGATCCCAACCGTCCCACGGTAACGAAAACTCGGATTTCGGGTCATGCGCGTCAATCTGTTACCCAACAAATTGTTAGAGTCGATCGCAAATCTGATGAATTACCGGATATTAAATTACAGTTAAAATTAGCTGCATATATTCGTGAAAATATTGATACTGTAGATGCGGTGGTTTGTTCAGATTATGGGGATGGAGTCTTAACCCAAATGGTAATTGAAGCGGCATTAAAAGCTCCTTTAACTATTGTTGATACTCAAAAGGATTTACATAGATTTGCGGGTGCAACTTTATTTACTCCTAACCTTCCTGAAGCAGAAAAAGCTGTGGGATATGCCATTAAAAATCAGCCAACTTTACAACAGGCGGGACAAGATTTATTAAGATTAACTCAAGCGAGTTCAATGTTAATTACCCGGGGCGAGGAAGGAATGAGTTTGTTTGAGGGAGGGCAACAATTTCAAATTCCGCCTTTTAATCGCACGGATGTTTTTGATGTTACGGGTGCAGGAGATACGGTTGTTGCGGCTTTAACTTTGGGTTTATGTACGGGTTCATCGTTGTGGGAAGCAGCCGTTTTAGGGAATTTAGCTGCTAGTTTAGTCGTGCGTCAATTCGGAACTGCGACAACAACAATTGAGGAAATGAAAGAGGCTTTGCGATCGCTTTTAAACCCAGAATAGGGAATTACGAATTACGAATTACGAATTACGAATTACGAATTACGAATTACGAATTACGAATTACGAATTACGAATGGGTAA
>DMPJ01000217.1:6603-6824 GCA_003456035.1 Planktothrix sp. UBA8402 | reverse complement strand
ACTGTGAATCCGGTTCCCCCCCTTGGTAAGGGGGGGCTAGGGGGGGTAAAACCCAGTTCCCCCCCTTACCAAGCAAGGCTGTTTCATATTTTCAGATTCCGACAGATTGAAATCTGTCGCTACACAGACGAAACCCGCCGACGCGGGTTTGGAAATCAAATATTAGTGATTAATAAATCGCGGTCAACCCTAATTACAGCCGAGATTAGATCCCCCTAAAT
>DMPJ01000217.1:0-6589 GCA_003456035.1 Planktothrix sp. UBA8402 | reverse complement strand
GGCTAGGGGGGGTAAAACCTAGTTTCGACTCAAATTTCTAGCTTACCAAGCGCTTTAAGTTGACACAGATCGGTCACTTCGCTCTTACCAGTCAACAGCCAACAGCTTATACTATTGATTGCTTCATGCGAATTATAAGGAGTAAAAACTCAAATGAACAAAGGTGAATTAGTGGACGCCGTAGCAGAACGGGCCAGTGTAACCAAAAAACAAGCGGATGCGGTGTTAACGGCAGCTTTAGAAACCATCATGGAAGCAGTTTCCAATGATGACAAAGTGACACTGGTTGGCTTTGGTTCCTTTGAGTCCCGCGAACGGAAAGCCCGTGAGGGTCGTAACCCGAAAACTGGGGAAAAAATGGAAATTCCAGCCACCAAAGTCCCGGCCTTTTCATCAGGGAAACTATTCAAGGAAAAAGTGGCTCTGACTAAAGCAGAGCCAGCCAATGATGAGGACTGATTTCTAGGCGTGGAAGCAACCCATTCACCCCGTCATGGGGGAAATTTGATTTGGGCGGCGACCGTGGCCGACTGCTCTCCCTTGGATATTCTGGATTTTTCCGCCAGTATTAATCCTTGGGGGCCGCCTTTGTCGGCTTTGGTGGCAATTCAAAGCCAGATTAGGGATTTAAAAGCCTATCCCAATCCCGACTATGGACAGTTGAGACAAGCGATCGCCACCGGGATTAACCGCGAAACCGAGCCTGACTTCCTGGGGGCGGATTGGATTTTACCCGGAAATGGGGCCGCAGAGTTACTTACCTGGGCAGGAAGGGAATTGGCAGCATTAGAGGCGACCTATTTACTGACTCCTGCCTTTGGAGACTATGGGCGGGCACTAAGCACTTTTCAGGGGAATGTGATTGAGTGTCCGCTTTCGATGGCTTCTGTTGAGTTAGATTTCTCTATGCCTCAACCCTTGAATTCTCGATCAGGGTTATTATTAAATAATCCCCATAACCCCACCGGAAAACTGTTTGCTTCTAACATATTATTAGAATCATTAAAACAGTTTGCTCTGGTGGTGGTTGATGAAGCATTTATGGATTTTTTACTTCCCAGCCAACAGCAAAGTTTAGTTTCTTGGGTGAAGGAATATGAAAATTTAGTGATTTTGCGATCGCTAACCAAATTCTATAGTTTGCCTGGACTGCGTTTAGGATATGCGATCGCCCATCCCCAACGCCTGGAAAAATGGCAACGGTGGCGCGATCCTTGGCCTGTAAATAGTTTGGCAGTGGCGGCGGGAATTGCTGTTTTACAAGATCATGAATTTCAACAACAAACCTGGAATTGGTTAGAAAAGTCTCGTCCCCAATTATATCATAATTTAGCCAATATATCAGGATTAAAACCCTATCCGGGGGCTGCTAATTTTATTTTAGTAAAATCCGATTATTCGGTTTCTAAATTGCAATTAAATCTGTTAAAAAAACATCGAATTCTAATTCGGGATTGTTTAAGTTTTCCCAGTTTAGGCGATCGCTATTTCCGAGTGGCAATTAGAACCGAAACCGAAAATCAAAGGTTAATTGAGGCGTTAAGGGAATAGGGATCACGGATTTANNTGTTAATCTGCGTAATCCTCTTAATTCCCCTTCGTGTCTTTGTGGTTCAATTAAGGTTTAACCTCTACGGGGTCAGTAGGGTTAGTTGAGTCTTCAGTAACTTCGGGTTGTTGGAGGAGTAAGCGTTGTTTTTCCCGAAATTGAGTCGCCGCATCTTGAATATTTTGGCGTTGTTGATTTCCTACCGCTTCATAATCTACATTAAATCGCCCTAATCGAGAATTATGAATAATATCTAACATGGTTTTCCCACTATTTGAACCACTTAGAGGGTCGGGATTATCAGAGCTTTGAAATTGTTGTAAAGGACTGGCGGAAGTTGATTGAGCTAGACTGGCTGAAGTTAAGCCCAGAATCCCAATTCCCGCAGCCACAACAGTACAAGAGAAGATTCCCAGAGCCGATTTTAATTGCTTAAATTGCATGATCATAACCTCACCATTTTGAAAATAATTGTAAAAACTCAGATTTCTACATTGTAGCTATATTTTCAGAAAATTCAACATAAATATTCCCCCCTAATGTGCTGAAAATTCATCATGTTGGGGGGATTAATATTCAGAAAAATTTTATTAATCTGATGGGTTGGTTTAGGCAAATCGACGCTTTAATAAAGGCTGAATTGAAAGTAAAGCCACCGTTGCAAACCCGATTAATACCAATAACGCACCGCCAAAGGTAATAGTAGCAAAGGGGGCTTCCATGACCACGCTATTGAACGCCCAATCTTGATTTAAGTATAGATAACGAATGGGTTCAACGGCATAACTTAGGGGATTAAGGCAAACTACCACTTGTAACCAATTGGGCATAAAAGATAAAGGAGCGAGGGCGGTACTAGCAAATAAAAGTGGTAAATTTGTGACAAAGATTACCGCAATTAATTCAATATGACCGGGTAAGGCAAAAGCTAATCCTAGACTTAAACCTGTGACTCCCAAAACTAATAGAAACACAATCAGGGTAATCATACTTAATCCGGCAATTCCGGGTAATCCTGCTCCTAAAAATGCTCCGGCGGCAATAATTACAGAAGTTTGAATTAAACTCAAGGTAACAATATAAATTGCCGAAGCTAAAACAATCGAAAACCGAGAGACTAAAGGGGCAACTAATAACCGATTCAGAAAGCCAAATTCTCGATCAAACATGATTGGCAATCCGGCATTTAAAGCCCCGGCAAATGCTGTAAAAACAATAATTCCCGCAGCTAAAAATTGAGCATAATTGATGGTTCCTCCAAATAATCCTTTGGGGGCATTTTGAAATAGTGCTCCAAATAAAATTAACCACATTAAGGGTTGAATAATCCCAGCAATTAAGGTGGAAGGACGACGTTTTAATTGAATAAATAATCTCAGGGTTAAGGCAATTGTTTCTTGAATAAATTCCCCCACTAAATTCGGTTGTTGATCAACGGTTTGATTCGGGGTTAAAATTTTAACAGATGTTGTTGAACTACTCATGGTTTTTGATGTTTTGGCTGTTAATGATATAGAAATAAGGGCGGGTTTTGGTAGATTGTTTGTTGATATCAAAGGTTAACGCGAACCCGCCCCTACGATTGTTTACGGTATACATATCTTACAAAAATTTAGAAAATATTGCCTTAACGCATACTTTTCTTTTTCTCGGCTTTCAAATCTCGATTACTAGAAGCAGCTATTTCAGCATCAAGTAAAGTTCGACCTGTTGCTGCTAAATAAACATCATCTAAACTAGGTCGAGATTGGGCAATGCCAAAGGTGGGTAAATCTGCATCTTTTAAAGCCTGTTGAATTGTAAATAAGGCATCAGTTTGAGACTGGACAACTAAATTCAAAGAATTGCCTTGAGCCGGGTTAATAATAATCTCTTGCACAAAGGGTAAGGGTTGTAATAACGCTTGGGCTTTTTCGGCTTCTTCTATCGGGGAAAATTCTCTAATTTTCAGGGTAATGCGATCGCCTCCGACTCGATCTTTTAACTCGGAAGGTGTACCCAGGGCAATTACTAATCCTTGATCAATAATTGCCACCCGGTCAGCTAAAGCATCAACTTCTTCTAAATAATGGCTAGTGATTAAAACTGTTGTGCCATTTTCCCTTAATTGACGGAGAAAATTCCAGACAACTACCCGACTTTCAATATCTAAGCCAACAGTGGGTTCATCTAATACTAATAAATCCGGTTGATGCAGTAAACCCGAAGCTAAATCTAAGCGTTTGCGAATCCCCCCGGAATAGCTTCCGGTTTTTTGATCGATCCAATCTTTTAATCCTAATAAATTCGTAACTTGATCAATTCGTGCGCCAATATTAGGGCGAGGAATGTGATAGAGGGCGGCTTGTAATTGTAATAACTCCCGCCCAGTTAATACCTTATCTAAGGCTACTTCCTGAGCCACATAACCTAAGCGTTGACGAACTAATCTTGGTTGATCTACTACAGAAATACCACAAACCTCCAAACGTCCAGCATCGGGAGTAATTAAGGTACACAACGCCCTTAAAGTTGTGGTTTTTCCGGCTCCATTTGGCCCTAGCAAACCAAAGATTTCCCCCGGTTGGACATCGAGAGAGACATCTTTAACGGCGGGAGACAAGCCATAGGATTTTTTCAGATTTTGGATCAAAACAGCAGGAATCATATTGCGCGTTTAAATAATCAACTACCTTAACACTTCTAAACAATTTCCGATTATGGCCTTTCCGTGACTTTCAAGACTTAGCTGCCGATTATTGAGGCTGTGACCAAGCTTTATGGGAAAGTAGGGCTTCGATGACTCTAACGCCGCGTAACTGGTTGGATAGGGGAAGATGACCTTTAGGGGCGGTTAAATCCCAGGTAAATCCTTGGGGGTAGCGCGTCCAATTGCGATCCGTGCGCCAACCAATTTTAGGCCATAATTTATCCCAATTTTTATTCACACCCAGCCAAAGTTCTCGCTGGATAGAATAGCCAAATTTGCCTTCGGAATGGATGCGCCAAAGGGTATCAATAGTTTGTAAATCGGTAATTGGGAAGCGTTCAATTTCAGAAAAATAAAGCCACTTTCTTTGTGCCGCAGAACTTCCAGCTAATTCACAAAGTTTTTGGACGCTGAATTTATCCGCTTCAAAAAAGTCCTGTTGGGCGAGTAATTTTTGTAGAGGGATATAATCAATTCCGATATCGGATTTTAAGGGGATAATTCCGGTTGGAAAATTAGTTTGCAAAAAGTTACTGACTTTTTCAGAAGTGGGAATAGCGGTATATAAAATTTGATAAACTTTACCGTTAATTAAACTAGGGGGATGGGATTGTTGTTTTAATAAAAATTCCATTAAAACCTCCCAAACCGTTTCCCCACCTTGGGTTAATGTTTGTAGCAGTTGGAATTGAGCTTTTTCCGAAGCTGCAAAAAGTCCAGAGCGCAATTCATCCGCACTGATGGCATTGTTTTCGGGGGAAGTGGTCAGGTCAGTCATAGGGGAGTGATGGCGTATTTAAATCAGTATAGAATTCTTAACATTAACTATTGTACAAGCACCAGGCAACTGTTAACCGTTGAGAATCCGTTGAATTAGGGCGCTGGTGGAGGAGGGGACTTCAATATTAATCAAAGCAACTTGACCGCCGTAGGCTTGTACAATAGGGGCTTCTGGGAGAGTTTCCCAGGTGTAGTCGCCCCCCTTAACATAAATATCGGGTTTTAGGATTTGGATTAAATGATCGGCGGTAGTTTCGGGAAAAATCACCACTCCATCAATAGGCTTGAGGCTGGCTAAAACTTCGGCCCGTTGTGCTTCCGGGACGATAGGGCGCTGAGGATGTCCGGGTTTTTGCGGTTTAATGGTTTGGATGGATAAATCGCTATTTAATCCGACAACGAGCGATCGCCCTAATGCCTTAGCCGCTTGTAAATAGCGAACATGACCCGCATGAATTAAATCAAAACAGCCATTGGTAAATACCAGGGGACGCCACCGTTGAGGATCAAGGGCGATGTCTTGTTTTAATTCGGTTAAGGTGTAAATATAGGCAGTCATTTAAGTTTTATTGGGGAGGGAGAGAATTTATCACGGTCAGTCTATCCAAGGGTCTGAACCGACTAAAATTGTAACGTTTATCGAGATCATAACTTAGTTTACGGATTATCTAATGAAAGCCACTTCTAGCCGTCAATTTTCCTCTGCAACCTCTCTGATCCTGAAACTGGTTGGAGTAATTTTAATTTTCTCCTCCCTGGTAGATTTTCTGGTAATTTTGATTCCGCCCAATTTTCTTAACCGAGGCTGGCAAATTAGCACCACCAGTGATTTAGTAGATCGAGGCATTGTCCCTATGGTGGGAATGGCCTTAGTTTTTATTGCCTTTTGGATGGATGCTGCTACCGAAGGGAATGTTAAGCCCGCTAAACCCTTTGCCAGTTTAAGGTTTTGGGTGTCATTGCTGGCAAGTTTATTCGGGTTATTGTATCTTTTACTATTTCCTTTGCACCTAAATAATACCCGTTTAGCTAGAGCCGAGGCTCTCGCAGAAATTAATCAACAAGCGACTCAAGCTCAAACTCAACTGGAACAGCAAATCGGTAATGATCAATTCCAGCAACAAATTCAACAGAGAAAAACTCAGCTTAAAGATCAATTTGCAGGTCTGCTGCAAAATCCTGATGCCTTAAATCAAGCCCTTGCTAACCCGAGTCTTCCTAAGCAAGTTAAAGATCTTTTAGAACAGTCTAAATCTAATCCTAAAGCTATTGAGGAATTTCTGAATCAACAAGCGGATAATTTACCAACACAATTGTTAACTCAAATTCGCGATCGCAAATTAGAACTAGAAAAACAAGCCAAAACTCAGTCCTTAAAATCGAGTTTGAGAACTGGAATCAGTAGTTTATTATTAGCTATTGGCTATATTACTCTGGGTTGGACAGGATTAAAAGGTTTAGGAATTCTGCGAAGTGGAAATCGTCGGAAAACACCAACCGCGTAAAAGTTATCAAGTATCCGCATTATCAGTTATCAGTTTATTCCCAATTCTCAATTCGTAATTCGTAAT